>PLZN01000552.1 GCA_003152195.1 Acidobacteriaceae bacterium | reverse complement strand
GGGACCTCGAACGGGTCCGCTCCGCTGGCCTGCGCAACCTGAGTATCGATCTGATTGCGGGCATGCCCCACCAGACCTCGGCCAGTTGGCAAGAGTCCCTGGAGGTACTGGCTGCTACCGGCGTGGAACACGCCAGCATTTACATGCTGGAGATTGACGAGGATTCCCGGCTGGGCCGTGAGTTGCTGGCCGGCGGCTCGCGCTATCACGCCCGCACTGTGCCGGGCGAAGAGCTGACCGCCGATCTCTACGAGAGCGCCATTGCCTCGCTCGAGGAGAACGGGCTGAGGCAATATGAAATTTCAAACTTTGCCCGCGCCGCAGGCGACGCCTCGCCGGGTCGCCAGTCACGGCATAATTTGAAGTACTGGCGGCGGCAGCCTTACCTCGGTTTTGGCCTGGACGCGCACTCCATGGTTCGCACCCGGCATGGCTCCGCGCTGCGCTTCAGCACCACGGCGGTGCTGGCAGATTACCTTCGTCCTCCGGAATGGGACCAGGACCTGGAAGATGTGCATCCGCTCAGCCCATCGGAGGAGTTGGAAGAGGCCTGGTTCCTCGGCCTGCGCGTGTGTGAGGGGGTCAAGTGGCAGGCCCTGGCCGAGGAGTTTGGCCCTGGCCCTGTCGGTTTCTTCCTGCCCGTGGTCCGCGAGCTGTGCGAGCTTGAGCTGCTCACTGGTGAGGATGGCGTGTTCCTGCTTACCCGGCGCGGAGTGCTCTTTTCCAACGAAGTCTTTGCTCGATTCCTCGGAGTGGCGGAACAAGAGCCGCTGATACAGATTCGATGAGCGAGGGAGCAACTATGTCTACAGAAACCGTGCCTTTGCCTGCAACAAGCACCCAGCGGTCGACCGCCTCGATTGACCTGCGCAGCGACACCGTCACCCGTCCCACGCCTGCTATGCGGGCCGCCATGGCCGCGGCCGAAGTAGGGGATGACGTCTATGGGGAAGATCCCACCGTCAACCGGCTGGAAGCGCGCGCAGCGGAGATCTTCGGCCGCGAAGCCGGGCTGTTTGTTCCTACCGGCTCGATGGGCAACCAGATTGCCATCCGCCTGCACACCGAGCACGGCCAGGAGGTGGTCTGCGAGGCGCGCGGGCACTTGGTGGATTGGGAAATGGCCATGGTCTCAGCCTTCTCCGGATGCCAGTTGCGCACGGTGTACGCCGATCGCGGCATCCTCACCTGGCCGCTGATCCAGAAAGTCCTCTCGCCTGGCCTGCATTACCGGTCGCGGACCGGCCTGATTTCGCTCGAGAACACGCATAACCTGGCTGGCGGCACGGTGATGCCGCTGGAAGTAGCGGAAGAAATCTGGGCCGGCGCGGCCGACGCGGGCCTGCCGGTGCATCTGGATGGCGCGCGGGTCTTTAATGCCGCCACCGCGCTAGCCATTCCCGTGGACCGGCTGACGCGCGGCTTTGCTTCTGTGATGTTCTGCCTGTCCAAAGGATTGTGCGCTCCGGTCGGCTCGATGCTGGTGAGCAGCCGGCAGAACATTGAGCGAGCGCGTAATTTTCGCAAGGCACTCGGCGGAGGAATGCGCCAGGTGGGAGTCCTGGCCGCGGCCGGGCTGATCGCACTGAACGACATGACGGGACGGCTCCAGGAAGATCACGACCATGCGAAGCTTCTGGCCGACGCCCTGAGTGAACTTCCCCAGGTTGCGCTCGATCCGCCGGTGGTCCAAACCAACATCGTTATCTTCAAGCTCCGCGGCGGAGCAGACGCGGAGGCGCTGGTCGCCGCCCTCGCGTTGCGCGGCGTGCTGACCGCAACCGTGGGTCCCCATGCGGTGCGGCTGGTGACGCACCACGATGTGGACCGTGCGGCGTGCGAGCGAGCCAGCGAGATACTGGCCGAGGAGATTAACAAGTTATAAAGCGTGTTTCTCACTTAGCTGCCCAGCTTACTCGCCCGGCGCCCGGGAACAATCGCTGAGACAAACGTGCGGAAAAAAGACGCAAATCCCATCCAAAGATGGCTTTTTCGGGATTTATACTGTTTAAATGCCGAAGTATTCGATTGTCGTACCCTTCCATAACGAAGAGGAGAATGTTACCGCTCTGTACGATCGCCTGAAGGCGGTCATGGAGCAAATTGGCGAGACCTTCGAGCTGGTATTTGTGGATGACGGATCGAGCGACCGCACCTACAAGCTGCTGGAAGAGATCGCAGCCGTGGACAGCCGGGTCCTGGTGGTCAAGCTGCGGCGCAATTTTGGCCAGACCTCCGCGCTTGCCGCGGGATTCGATCACTCCCAGGGAGACTATATCCTGGCCATGGACGGCGACCTGNNGCGCCAACTGGCTCATGGCCAAACTTTCCGGCGTCGACATTCACGACTTCGGCACCACGTTCAAGGCATATCGTCGTGAGGTGATCCACAACATCCCGCTTTATGGCGAGATGCATCGCTTCATTCCGGCGCTGGCCTCCTGGTATGGGGCCAGCATCTGCGAGATCCCGATCAGGAATGTGAACCGCGAGCGGGGCAAATCCCACTATGGCATTTCTCGCACCGTGCGCGTCTTTTTCGATCTGCTGACCATTCGTTTTCTGTTGAAGTACATGACGCGTCCGCTACATTTCTTCGGTACCTTCGGCGCCCTCGGCATTTTTTTCGGCTCCGCGATTTCGTTGATGCTGGCCGGCCTCAAGGTCTTTACTCATCAGGCCGTGATGGATAGTCATGGTCCGCTCTTTGTCGTGGCGGGCGTTTTGATTCTGGCGGGCATTCAGATGCTTGCCATCGGCTTGCTCGGCGAATTGCAGGTGCGGCATTATCACACCTCGTCGCATCGGGCCCCCTACGCCATCGATCGCCTGGTGCGGCTGCGCGCCCCCGAAGAACCCAGCATGCTGCAAGAAGGCTGAGCCAGTGCTTGGCTAGGTACGTTGGAACCGATCCGACTCTACAGTTGAAGCGAAGTGGAGGGACCTGCGGTTCCCACTTCTAGACCCAGATCCCGATATCGTCGGTCGCCAAACCTCGTGGCAGGCTCCTTACCGGCCCCCGGATGGGTCCGGTGATGCAGAGGCGTTCAAATCCACAAAAGTCTGGGAGCTGTGCGGCAGATCAGGCGCGTAGCAACTCCCGTCGGCTGCGTAGGTCGCGGCACATTGGCGGGCAAAATCGGTGCGGGGCGATCGTGCGTATTGCCAAACAAGAGCTTGCGGAATTCCACTCGAAGCTGCCGGAAGAGATTTCCCGGAAACCATGCACCCGGGAGCTGGTGGGCATTTGTCGTTAACCACCCACAGAGTCACCTTCCGGTTGCCCTCATGGCTCAGAATTTCTCCCGCGGTAGTGATCTTGCTCGAGCCGTCGGCTACCGGAATGCCCGAACAGTAGACGCCGGGGCGGTACTGCGACCCTCGTATTGCTTCAATCCAGGAGAACAGGTACGTGCTCTGTTCGGGCAGCAGGCGTCCGCCCTCCTCCTGATCGAGGAATAGGATCGCGCCGGGAGCAAAGCCCTCTTTTTTAGCCGCGGAGATGGCGGCTGCGGCGTCAGCCCGGCCGAGTGCCGCTGCGTCCTTGCCGGTGAGTTGGGCATCGAGCCGCCCGTTGTACAGGATCATGAAGCCGAAACCGTTGGCCTTAAGGGTGGCACGCTTGCCTGCCCAGGTATTACTGCTCGCGCCGGGCGGATTGTTCAGCCAGTAGCCGGCATAGGAAAAGCTGCGATGCAGCGCCGGCAGCAGGTTGTCCCCGGGATAATCGTTCTTGTCGAAGCCGTAGTAGGTCTTTTCAGGGGCACCCAGGCCACTCACCGGGCTCTGCCCTACGATCGTTGCCGCCCAGCCCAGGCTTGCCAAGGCGACCCACAGCAGGAGCGGGGCTCCGGAAAACCGCGGCTTCAGTCTGCGCCGCCGCCGGTGGAGGTAGAAACGGTGCTGGCGCCCGTACCGGTGCGGGTGCTCGCCAGTTGCCGTGTGGTGCTATGCAGGTATTTGTAGGGGTTGACGGGGGTATCGTGAATGCGGACCTCGTAGTGCAGGTGAGGGCCGGTGCTGTGCCCGGAAGTGCCCACGTAGCCGAGGATGTCTCCGCGGCGAACATCCTGTCCCACCGTGACCGCGAATCCGGAAAGATGGGCATAAAGGGTCTCAATGCCGTGGCCATGGTCGATAACGACTTCACGTCCGTAGCCGGAGCCCATTCCGGCTTTGAGGATAGTACCGTCGGCGGCTGCGCGGACCGCGTCGCCCCTGGCAGTAGCAATGTCAAGGCCCGTGTGGAAGGCGCCTTCGCCATTAAAAGGGTCCAGACGGGCGCCGAAGGAACTGGTCACGATGCCCTGCACCGGCCAAAGCGATGGCGCATCCGCCAGATTCACCGTGCCGCTGAAACCCGCCGGGAATCGGCTCGAAGGCACGAGCCCGTGCATGACCTCTCCCGACATGGCCGTGGAGCGCAGTGCCAGGAGCTGGTCGAGCGATTGACTGTACTGCTGGTCGCTGATGCCGTCGGAGGACGCCGGAGAAACGGCCGTCAATGATCGCTGCATGGACAGCCTGCCCAGCCTGTTTTGCCCCAGCCCATAAAGGGCACTGACTTCGCTCGCCAGAGAGCCCAGCGAAGCCGCCTGGACATCTTTCTGGTGGGCGACCTGCTCCATGTGCAGATAGTCCTGGCGTATCGTTTCGCGCTCGGTGCGAACCTGGTTGAAGCGCGCGGTCTTTAGCAGCATGCGGCTGTAGGAACCCGCCAGCCCGGTGATAGTGAAGACGCCGAGGACCGCCGCCGCAACAAAGACGTAGGCATAATGCAGTGGTATAGGAATCTTGCGCAAATCGCCGTCATCTCGACGCGCGACAAAAATGATGTAGTAGCGTTTGCGCAAACGTCTCACTCTAAAGGGGATTTGGCCTTGCACCCACTACGCCAGACTACGCGGGGCCGAGGGTCCTGGAATGCGACAACTTTCGTGCAAAAAGCCAACTTTGACCCTAACAGACACCATCTATTGGGGTCAAACCCGGAAAGTGGCATTGAGCATGTGGCCGAGGAGGACTTCTAAAGCGCCCTAGGGTGAAGCGGGGCAGGCCCCTGGCCTAACCGGCGCCGGAATCGGCCCTCGGTTGGCGTTTGTCGAGGCAGGGTATGCTGGCGGAATGGCTGGCGAGCGCAAGGGTAGACGACAGAAGACAGCGGGCGAGCGGGAGCTGATTGCGGCGATTCGAACCCGGGCCGATCAGATACTGGGGCGGCGTAAGCGCGGGATCCTGACTCTTGGTATTGGCGACGACTGCGCTTTGATGCGGCCGCGGCGTGGAGAAGATCTGGTCGTCACCACCGATCTTTCGCTGGAAAATGTCCATTTCCGCCGTGACTGGCATCCGCCGGAGAGTGTGGGCCATCGTTGCCTGGCGCGCGGATTAAGCGACCTCGCGGCCATGGGCGCCCGCCCGGAAGCCGCCTTTCTTTCCCTCGCCCTGCCTGAGGATCTGACTGGTTCTTGGATGGGGGGCTTTCTGGACGGGCTGATGGCGCTGGCTGAGCGCCACCAGGTCCCTTTGGCGGGGGGGGATACGGCCAAGTCGCCGCCGGGGATGCACCGTCGCGGCGGCGGCCTGGTCGTGGCCGACATCGTGCTGCTGGGAAGCGTGCCCAAGGGGAGGGCGCTCCTCCGTTCCGGAGCCCGCCCGGGGGATGGGATCTATGTGACTGGCGCTTTGGGGGGATCCGCCGCCGAACTACTTGCCCTCGAGCGCCAGCCGGCCGACTTCCGGACAAAGGACAAAGCGCGGCATCCGCATTTGTATCCTGAGCCGAGGCTGGCTGCCGGGCGAAAGCTCTTGCGAGACAGGCTTGCGACGGCGGCAATCGACGTGAGCGACGGGCTCTCGACCGACCTGTCGCACCTGTGCGAGGAGAGCGGCGTGGCCGCGGAAATCGATGCCGAAGCCCTACCGGTCGACGCCCGTGCCACCCTCGAGCAGGCCCTGCACGGCGGAGAAGATTACGAGTTGTTGTTCACCGCCCCCCCCAAGGCGGTGGTGCCCAGCCAACTGGGAGGAGTTTCGGTGCATCGGATTGGCCGGATGAAAAAGCCTGGACGGGGGCCGCTGATGGAGATTGTCCGGCAGGACGGCAAGCGTACAGCGCTTGCGGCTGGCGGATGGGAGCACTTTCGCTAGAAACGCTTGATAGCATCAGAGCATACCTATGCTGAACCCAACCCCACGGGTGCGTTTTGCGCCCTCACCCACCGGACTGTTGCACGTGGGCAATGCCCGTACCGCGCTTTACAACTGGCTCTTTGCCCGCCACACCGGAGGAGAGTTTCTGCTGCGCATCGAAGATACCGATGTGGAGCGGAGCGAGGCGCGCTACGAAGCGCAGCTTATCGAGGATTTGCGCTGGCTCGGCCTGGACTGGACGGAAGGGCCGCAGATCGGCGGTCCCTACGCGCCCTACCGGCAGAGCGAGCGGCTGGAGATTTATCAGCAGCATACGGAGCAGCTGCTGGGGGAGGATAAAGCCTACCGCTGTTTCTGCACCGCGGAGGAGCTGGAGCAGGAGCGGCAATTGGCCCTCCGGGAGCAGCGGGCCCAGGTCTACTCGGGCAAGTGCAGAGCGCTGGCTGCGAACCAAGCCCAAACGCGCGCTGCTGCGGGCGAGACCTTCGCCGTGCGGCTGGCGGTTCCCGATGCCCCGCTGCGTTTCCACGACATTGTGCGCGGCGATGTGGAGTTTGCCGGCGAAACCGTAAGTGACTTTATCCTTGTCCGGTCCTCCGGCATGCCGGTGTACAACTACGTGGTCACCATCGACGATGCGCTGATGCGGATCACGCATGTCATCCGGGGTGACGACCACATCTCGAACACGCCCCGGCAGGTGGCCATCTATCAGGCATTTGGCTGGAGCCTGCCGGAGTTTGCCCATCTCTCGACCATCCTGGGCAGTGATCGTGAGCGGCTGTCGAAGCGGCATGGAGCCACGTCGATTGCCAGCTTCCGCGAAATGGGAATTCTGCCCCAGGCGCTGGCCAATTATCTGGCGCTGCTCGGCTGGGGCGCCGAGGGCGGAACGCGCGAGACCTTCACCCGCGAAGAGCTGATCGCGGAGTTCAAGCTGGAGCGGGTGACCCCCTCGCCTGCGGTCTTCGATTGGGATAAGCTGCACTGGCTCAACCGGCACGCTATCAAGCAGGCCCCACCGGCGGAGCTGAGGCAATTGGCTTGGCCCTATTTCACGGCGCGGCAGTGGCTGCCGCCGCTCTCTCCCGAAGATGCCGCGGTGGTGCAATGGTTCGCTAGAGTGCTGGACCTGTTTCTTCCCGCCGTGGACCAGCTCCAGCAATTGCCGGAGAAGGCAGCGGCTCTTTGGAACCTTGCCCCGGTAACCCAGGAAGACGCGGCACTGCTCGCCTCGGAAGCTGGAGAGCGCGTCGTGCGGGCCTTTACGGCAAAGATCAGGGCAGAAGCGGGCGCAATGACGCCGCAGCGGTTCAAGGAGTTGATGAACGAGGTAAAGGCGGAGACCGGCGCCAAGGGAAAAGATCTCTTCCACCCCGTACGGATCATCCTGACCGGAGCGCACTCCGGTCCGGAGTTCGACAAACTGATTCCGCTGCTGGAAGAGGGCAGTCAGCTCGATTTGCCGACACATGTCTTGAGCGTGCGGGAGCGTGTAGAAGCATTTTCCGCGACCGTGCTCTAGCACCCGGCCCATAAAAGTCCCGGCATTGGCGATGCAATTTGCTGATTCCATGGAGGAGAGCTTGGTCAAATGAGATCAGCTTGTTTCTGTTGATCGGCTGCCGTCCAAATTGCACCGCGATGCTGAGCAACGGACGGGTGCCCCACGTTCGCCCTAGCGTACGTGGGACGAAAAAGACGGGGCGACCCGGATTTCCTGTTACGCAGCACCAGACAGGACCGCGTGTGCGGCTTTCTTTAAGGAAAGCCGCATGGAGTTCNNTCGACAACGCCACCAACCTCGACAGGAAATCCGGGGGAAGCCCCACCATTGTTTTTGCTTTTGCCCTAGCGGAGTTAAGTGCGGTTGCGCCCTTATGAGAAAGCATCGGAAACCAGTCATCATTGTCCCAGGTACGCTGGGGCGAACCTGGGGCACGCAACGCTTCTCTTGAAAATAGCCCAGCACGAAGTGCTGGGTCGGTTTACGAAACCGAGTCCCGCAGGAAACGGCTGAATCTATCGGAATGATCTCGCCCGGGCTTGCTCATCTCGTTCTCCCGCTCATTGTTGCCATCAGCATTGTGCTGATGCTGGTTCGTCCTGGCGGTATTGCGGAGGTCTACTGGATCAGCGGGGGCGCGTTCCTTTTGATTGCTCTACGCCTGGTGCCACTGAAGCTTGCCGGCCGGGCCGTGGCAGAGGGAACGGACGTATACCTGTTTCTGGCCGGCATGATGTTGCTGTCGGAGCTGGCTAAGGAACACGGGGTCTTTGACTGGCTTTCAGCGGTCGCCGTGCGACGCGCCAACCGGTCCTGCTCCCGGCTCTTCACCCTCGTTTACGGCATCGGGACGCTGGTCACGATCTTTATGTCCAACGATGCGACAGCAGTGGTGTTGACGCCGGCCATCCTGGCGGCGGTACGCAGAGCCAGGGTGGAACCGCTTCCTTATCTCTTCGTGTGCGCTCTGATCGCCAATGCCGCGTCGTTTGTGCTCCCGATCTCGAACCCGGCAAACCTGGTGGTTTTCCATACCGGCATGCCCCCGCTCGGCCAATGGCTGCTGTCGTTCGCTGTTCCCTCTATCCTCTCGATTGCCGCAACCTACGCGGTGACGCGATTCCTCTTCCGGCGGCAACTCCGCGCCGCCATCGAATGTGAAGTCGAGGCGCATCCTCTCATGAACGATGGCAAGCTGGTCCTGGCAGGACTCGCCGGGATGGTGCTGGTGCTGCTCGTCGCCTCCTCCTTGAAACAGGATTTGGGCCTGCCGACATGTCTTGCCGCCCTGGCGATCACAGCTGCCGTCTCGATAAGCACACGAAGCAATCCCATCAAGCTCGCGGGCGAGATCAGTTGGGGCACACTGCTCCTGGTAGCGGGGCTATTCATCATGGTGAACGCGGTGGAAAACATGGGCGCGTTGCGCCTGACGCAGGCATGGCTGGCATGGGTACAGAAGCTTGCCCCCGCAGCGGGAGCACTGATCGCCGGCTTCGCTGTCGGCGTGGGCAACAACCTGGTCAACAACCTCCCCCTCGGGCTGATCGCCGGCGGGACTCTACAGGCTGCGCACGCGAAAGGTCTGATCGCCCACGCTGTCCTTATTGGTGTGGATCTGGGCCCGAACCTGTCGGTTACAGGCTCGCTGGCAACCCTTCTCTGGCTGCTTGCCCTGCGCCAGGAAAAGCTCGATGTGAGCTTTTGGCGCTTTCTCCAGGTGGGAGCCATCGCGATGCCGGTGGCTCTCCTGCTTGCGCTGGGCGCAGCCATCCTGGTGCAAATGCTTCAGGCTTCCTGAACTGGCCTGGAGCAATCCGCCCTACGGCGCGACAATCTGTGCGCACGCAATCCTTCCGCCCGCGTTGCCCGTGGGGTCGGTCATCATATCGTCCGCCTTCTCGTGAATCATGAATGCCGTGCCGCCGTTCGCGAAAACTGAGTTCTTCGCGCCTGGCTTGAGCGAGATGCTTTGGGTCACGAAAGAGACGTGGTCAGTGCCGTCCGCCATCACTTGCAGGTTGATGGGCATGTCGCCGGCGTGCGCGCCCTTGGGGTTCTTGATCCCATGCTCTTTGTTGTCGGGGTTGAGATGGCCGCCTGCCGTCTTGAAATCCGGCGGATCGCATTTCGCGTTCTGATGGACGTGAATTGCATGTTCGCCTTCGGGAAGATTCATGAGGTTTAGCTTGACCTTAACCCCATTGCCGGCGGGCGTGAGCGTCGCCGACCCTGCGTCCTTACCATCGCTGGTTTTGAACTCCACCACCAGCGCTTTGCTCTTGAACATTGCGGCCGAAGCCGGTAGTGCCAGCAAAGCCGGCAGCGTCATCGCACCTATCCACACCCTGAGCAATCTGGTCATTCTGTTCCTCGCGTTGTGCCGGAATGTCGCCGGCCAATGGCTAGCATATACCCGATCCACATACCCCATGCCATAGAGATCCTGGAGTGGTGCGAGGAAAAGCCCCCCGCGTTTTCCGTTGCTGGAGAGAGCTGTGGCGCCCGCAAGCGGCATTACGTAACCGTCGTTGAAAAGGTTAAGCCACCGGGAAAATTCTCTAAACGGTCTAGTATCATACGTAATGCACAGCAAGTGCTATGTACCGCCTCGGCTGGTCAACCTAGAGTGAAGGAACGCTGAGAGCGGCCTCAAGCATGATTCCTCGCATATTGATCATCGATGACGAAGCTGACATCCGTGAAGTGACGGCGCTCAGCCTGGAGACGGTTGCTGGCTGGCAGGTCATCGTGGCCCCTTCGGGGGCGCAAGGAATCCGGCGTGCTTCCCTGGAACAGCCGGATGCCATTTTGCTTGATGTCATGATGCCCGACATCGATGGCCCGACAACCTTCCAGATTCTGAAGCAGAATGGGACAACCGCCCACATTCCGGTGCTTCTGCTGACCGCGAAAGTGCAGGGGCAGGACCGGCGCAAGCTCGATGAACTGGGCGCGGCCGCCATCCTTTCCAAGCCCTTCGATCCTTTGACGCTCGCCGACCAGATCTCGGATGTGCTCGGGTGGCCACGAGGTGGCATCGGCAAAAGCGCGCCCGCAGACGCGGTATCTCCGGCCGTGGAAGACGCCGCGCGCATCAACTAGCTGCCAAAGAGCGCGCCTCCCTTTTCCGCACCGCTCTGTCCCCCCTGCCACCACTGCCTCGTCCCACAGTGCCCTGGGGAAACCGCTCCCCTGATGTTCCTCAGCGGAAAGTGCGGCAAATCTGAGGACGGGATGCCACGAATCTCGATGCACACGCCAGCCGTCCGTCAGTTAGGTCGTTGGCCGAGGTTTGACCGCCAGGAAGATGGGTGGTAGCGGATTGCCGTTGATATCGGTGAGCTTGGGGTTGATTTGCCGGGTGTCGAGCAGCGTGGTGGTGTCGATCACATGCAGCAGGTTATCGCCGCTGGTGCCGGCGAAGAAGAGGGTGTTATCGGGCGAGAAGATGCCGGCAACAGGAGCCAGGACACTCCCGGTGAGCTTTACGCTGGTGAGCGATCCCGGCGCACCCGCTTGCGCGGAGGGCTCGTAGACGGGCAGCAGCGCGCCCCCCGCTGGCGGCGTCACGGCATTGCTGCCATAGGTGATGAAGGCTTCCAACGAGTTGGTGGCGGCGACCACCTCGTTGATGTTGGTGAGGCCGTATGCGGCAAGGGAGACCTGATTGATCGTTGGCGGGGGATTGAAGGTTATGCCCGTGGTTTGCCCATTGGCGTCAGATGGGCACGCATCAATCGGCACGGTAACGGAAAAATCCGTGAGCACAGGCGGATTCGCGGAAGCGCCGATGATGTGTTTGCCGTCGGTGGTGGACGCCACGTGGTCGGAGAGGGCGGCGACCGTGGTTGCCTCCGGATAATTCACCACCGGCGCCACCGTGGTGTTGGGGCACTGCCCGTATGCCGAGGTAGTCGACCCGGAGAGAAATACCCCGGCGCTGGGGATGGTCACGGCGAGATCGGGAGAGCAGAACATGTTGTAGGTATTGTTGGGGTTTGCGGTGGTGTTGGGCGGATAAGTCGTGGGGTTGGTCGGTATAGGACTGGTGGTGTTCGTCGCTGGGCAGATGCCGGAGGTTGGGGTTGCCTGATTCGCCGGTAGGCTCTCGACCGACCAGCCGGTGAAGGAGTTGTGGATATAGAGGACCCCGTTGCCCACGATATAAACGGTTTGGCCATCGGGCGTGAAAGCGGCTTTCTCTCCGACTCCGGCGAAGGATGTAAAGTTGCCCGTCGTAGGCGTATAGAGATAAAGCACGCCCCGCAACTGGTCATTGACCACCACGGCGGAGTTGGTGGGCGAGACCGCAAGCACGACGCCGGGCACGCCGGTCACCTCCGAAGCCAGGCTGTTGGTTGCTGCGGTATAAGTCATCAGTTCCTTATAGCTGCCGAAATAAAGAGTTGCCCCGGTCGGATCGAGAACCATGGAATTCGGCGAGTAGGGAAGCTTGATGGGGTTGCCTATGGTCCCGGTCGAAAGATCCATGGGCACGAAGTACGGCGAACCCGGGCTGGCTGTCCAGATGAAGTTGCTGTTCTTGCCCGGGGATGCGATCTGCACGAAATTGCTGATCGCCTGGACGCCGGTGCCCAGGCTTCCCATGAGATTGATCGGGGCAGGATTGCAGGTCGTCGGCTGGCAGATGGCGGTGATCGCCGAGTTCGAGGGAAACGCGGCGGTCACCCCGCCAGTGGAGCTGACGGCGATGCTGCCGGGGTTGGTGGATACATAGCTCAAAGCGAGCCCGTTGATCACCTGGTTATTTACGTCCGTCACCGTCGCGGTGAGCGCCAACGGTGTGTTGAGAGTCACGCTGGCGCTGGTGGCCCCGGTGGAGGCGACGCTGAGAGCAATGCTTGCTGGCGGACAGGTATAAAAGTAGCCGGCGTTGCTGCTGGTCTGGGCGATGGTACCGGTGATCAGGGTTGAGCCCGGGGCTTGTGCCGTGGCCACGCCGTTTTGGTCGATGGTAACCACGCCCGCGCTTTCCGCCGCGTAGGTCAGGTGGCCGATCACATTGTTGCAATCGTTGGGGCCATAACCCCCGCCGGGCAGGATGTCGGGGCTGCAGAAAAGAACGGGCTGGCCTGCGCTGTTGGTGCTGTACGCAGTGGAATCGAGTTGCGATGTGGCGCCCTGAGAAATGCACTCGGGCTTGCCCGTGGTTTTGTTGGTCGGGCCGACGATGGAGAGGCTGGTGATCGGAGGATGGGAATACACCGCCACCTGGTTGCTGGTAAATCCGGCAGCGCTTGCGGTCATGTATGCTACACCGGTCTTGCCGGTAGGCAAGCAGGTGGTATAGGCGGCGACGGCGGGGGTATGCAGATTCCACGTCCCGCCGCAGNNTGGTCGGCGATGGTGCGGTCCGTGGTGCCATACGTGTAGGTGCTGATCGAGGCCGCAGTGCCGCCGCAGTTCTGGGCCGTCGGAGACTGGAGTTGCGAGGTTTGAGAGAACGCAACCGAAAGGCCTGTGGTCTGAGGCTGAAGGATGATCGCGACCGGCTGGCTCTTGAGGTAGCCGTAGCCTGACCCGTTGCAGTAATTGGCATTTTTGTTAGCACAGCCCTGGAGAGAAAGACCCACCGGAATTGTAAGAAGAGACAAAACCACAAAAGTCAAAAACCGCTGCATGAAACCTCCCCGCCGGGCGTCGCCGCTCCCGGCGGTTGATGAACTGCCAATTGCCTGAATACTGGTTGAATAAGCCAGCTCTGCTCCAGGCAATCTCTCCCAACCTGCTGCGCCTCGCACGGCTTTTCATCCAGGAAAAGCCACTCTGGGATGCGCTCGGTAGGGCACAGCAATAGGAGATTCAGTTCAAGTGTAGAAGGGACTGGGCCACGAGGCAACAGGGTCGGGCGGCTCGTAGCGGGATCGTAGAAAACTTAAGCAAACGCAACTAGCCCTGGGGCGGCATGGATTGCGCGGGCATGTATTGCTGGAACCAGGAGAGCGCGCGCTCGAGTACATCGCGGCGATGCTGCGGCGATTCAAAATGGTGACCTTCATCGGGGTAGACCACCAGCCGCGTGGGCACATGTTGGGCGCGCAGCGCGTGCCAGAACTCGAA
>PLZN01000061.1 GCA_003152195.1 Acidobacteriaceae bacterium | reverse complement strand
TGCTGAGAAGACGTTCGACACAAGTAGCGAGCACTTCCTCGCCTGGACGCTTCCACCAGTTTTCTGAGGAGAAAATCTCGACCTCCTGCGGCCCATCGTATCCAGCATTTTCGATCATGGAACGAATCGATCGCAGATCGATGACTCCATCGCCCATCATCCCGCGGTCCAGCAGAAGATCGCGCGTCGGCACCAGCCAATCGCAGATGTGGTGAGCCAAAATGCGCCCCCCCGCGCCTGCCCGCATAATCTGCGCATGCAGTTTCGGGTCCCACCAGACATGGTAGACATCGATAGCAACTCCCACTCCGTCACCAAGAAGGTCACAAACATCCAGCGCCTGTTCGAGCGTGTTAATGCAGGCGCGATCGGCAGCATACATGGGATGGAGAGGTTCGATCGCCAGCGGCATCTTGCACGAACGCGCATGGGGCAGAATCGCGGCCAGGCCATCCGCCACCATCTCGCGTGCAGAGCGGATGTCCCGCGAATCCTTTGCCAACGCCCCCACCACCATCACCAGGCAATCCGCTTGAAGCGCAACCGCCTCATCGATAGCGCGCATGTTGTCATCGATGGCAGCAGCGAGGCCGTTCTTATCGGCGGCTGGAAACATGCCGCCGCGGCAAAGTCCGGTGACCCGAAGCTTGTTCGAGCGAACGATCTCGACTGCTTCCGCGAGGCCGGCCGCCTTCACCTGGTCGCGCCACGGCGCAATGGCCGTAATGCCTTTTGCCAGGCACGCATCCACCGCCTGACCCATCGTGTACTGCTGGCGCACAGTGGCCAGATTGATGGACAGATTGCGGATGCTCACGCCGTCAACGATGGGCAGATTGAGCATCGGCATCCTCGGCTACACTACTCGCCCGTGGCGTCCGCAGACAGCGCAGGCACATCAACCCACCGACGTTCGGCCCAGCTCTTCAGTCCAAGCTCGGCCAACTGCACGCCCTTCGCTCCTTCAAGCAGGTCAAAGCGCCAGGGCTTGTTCTCCACCACGTGACGGATAAAGTCTTCCCATTGCAGCTTGAAGCCGTTCTCATAGACTTGGGTGTCGGGCACCTCGTCCCATTGCTCTTGGAACTGCATCGTCTGGGGCTGGTCAGGATTCCACACCGGCCGCGGAGTGTTTACGCGATGCTGGCTGTAGCAGTGTGTCAGACCCGCAACTGCCGAACCATGCGTGCCGTCCACCTGAAAGGTCACCAGGTCATCACGTCTTACCCGCACCGCCCAGGACGAGTTGATATGCGCGATCACGCCACCTTCCAGCTGAAAGGTCGCATAGGCAGCGTCGTCGGCATCGGCCCTGTAAACGGCTCCGCTCTCATCGACGCGTTCGGTGATATGGGTCGCGCCGATGCAACTGACGGCCTTTACCGCGCCGAACAGGTTGTCCAGCACGTAGCGCCAATGGGGAAGCATGTCCAGAATGATGCCTCCACCGTCTGCTTTGCGGTAATTCCATGAGGGCCGCTGCGCCGGTTGCAGATCGCCCTCAAATACCCAGTAGCCGAACTCGCCGCGTACCGAAAGAATGCGGCCGAANNTCGCAATAAACGTGTTTCCCGGCCTCGATGGCGCGGGTCAGCAGACGAACGCGCATTTGGGTCGAGCCCGCGTCGAAGAAGATCGTGTCCGCAGGATCGGCGAGCGCCGTCTCTATATCTTTTGCGACCCGCTTGATGCCATGGCGCTCCGCCAGTGACGATACCTTCTCCAGGTTGCGGCCTACCAGGATCGGATCCGGCATGACCCGGCCGCCACTGGATAGCGCCACCCCGCCCTGGTCCCTGATAGCCGCAATCGAACGGACCAGGTGCTGGTTGTAACCCATTCTTCCGGTGATGCCATGCATGATGATGCCAATGCGGCGACTGGACACGTTTTTCTGCCTTTTAGTTTCTAATACTTGTTATAAAAGTTGCGATAACCAGTCGACCATACAGGCGCTTCCACTGTCAAACATGTTAGGCGAATTGGCATCGTCCAAGCATAGACGACGCTTTCGACAGCCGTTGCTTATGTGAATGATCTTTAACATTGGCCGTGTGGATTCGCCCCCGGCGAGGAGGCGCCGCGGAGCAATTACACCAGCAGCTGGTTCACGGCGCGGTCTGCCTCGGCGATGGAAGCGCGGTGATCCATGATCCCGGAAAGATCGGAATTGGCGAAGGCGATTTTTCCGAAGGGAGCGCGCCGGATAACCTCGCGAGGCGCGGCTTTGCCCCCGGATCCAAAGAAGAAGCCCGGCTGGGCACAGAGATAAGCGTGGCCCCAGCGATTCAGAATAATGCCGGCGATATCCCGGCGCGCATCAAAGCCGGCGCGCGCGAACATCAGCGTAAACTGCTCCCGAATCGTCCGCTCATACTCCGCATACGAGGTGCTCATCAAACGCATCCGCCCGCGCGTGGCCTGTTGAGGCAAGGGTACGCCCGGCTCAGTAAAGGATATTTTTATCCGGACTACCACAGGATCGCCGGGGCTAATCGTTGGCGGAACGCCCCCGAACGTGGCAATTTTCCGGACCGCGAACGAGTTGCTCAATCCTTCGAACCACTGGCACTCGGTGATGCCCATCTTCGCCAGAAAGCGCCAGTTGCGCAGCGCGACATTCATGACGGCGCAAGGCATGCGATAAAACTGCTGGTACGCGAGGCGATAGTTTTCCGGCAAATCGGAAACGGTTCTCCAGGTCGTCCAACCGCCGGCCAGGATCGCGGATCGTGCGTGTACGCTGAAAAGCCGGCCCTGCAGGGCATAGCTCACTCGGACGCCGTCACCTTCATGCCGTACCTCAGCCACCGTAGCCCCCAGCCGTATGCGCACCGGCTGGCCTTCACGGTCAAGCTTGGCGAAGTCTACCGTCTCGGCACACACTCCACTCAACGTGGCCGGGCCGGGCAGCGCCTCCGGTATCATGGCTTTCACGATCAGGCGGGCGATGCCGGTGTTCCCTCCGGGAAATGTCTGTTCTCCGTCGGCGTTGTTCCAGGGAAAGAGCACCTCCGGCGCGTAGTTCGCATATGCGGAAATTTCATCCGCCGAGGACCCGGCCCCATCCGCAGCATTGGGCATATATTCACGGATGAATTCGCGGCTCAAGCCATCGCGCTGCATGAGGTGATCTTCCAGGCTCATGCTGTCCAGCTTCCGGGCAACCGCGTCGCCGTCGGTCTTGGGTGGAACAAATGCTGGATTTCCTTTGTGCGCCTTCAGCATTTCTTGCTTCGTCTGGCCGGGGAGGGGCGCGCCCGCGAGGTTCTTGCCCCATGGATCGATCAACCAGAGGCCCTCGGGGTGGCCGAAACGCGCCCCAAAGAACATTCCTGAATTCGGGCCGCCCCAGGCATAGGGAACCTTGGTCAGCTTCAGCTCGGGCTGGCCCCCGCCCCATTCCTGATAGGCAAACGGTTTACCGTCGAAGCCGATCGACTGGTAAAACTTTTGCGTAAGGGAAAGCGGCGGCGAGGGAAAGAACATGGCCGACCCCTGGTTTGCGATCAGCCGATGCCCATCCACGACGAATTCATTGCGCCGGGCTTCTCCGCCGAAGATCGAGTGGTCTTCCAGCACCAGGCAGCGCTTCGACCGGCCGGTCTTTTCAGAGTACAGGTGGGCGGCTGCCAACCCGCTGATGCCTCCGCCGACAACCACGCAATCGAAGGTCTCTCCGGCCGCCTGCGCGCCTTTGAGCTGCCCGTTATAAAGGGCCTCGCGAATGCCGTGGCCGGCGGTCATTACGGCATGGGTGTTCCCGTTTGCCCCGGCATAGTCCCCCACGCCGCTGTAACCGTCCCAGTCCGCCTGCGCCAGCGTCGCCGCTGCGCCTCCCGCAGGGTTCCCGATTTGCGGACGTCCGTCCAGGAAATCTGCGCGGGCTATCTCCGCGTCCATTCCCAGCGCGCGATCCGCTTGTGAGTCCTGTGCTTTTTGCGGCCCCAATCGCTTGCGCCTCCGAGAGACTGCGATGCTAAACTTCGCCCAATGTACTATAAAACATTTCGTGATTAGGCTTCCCCGCGGAATGTATGATCACGGCGCCGACTTCCACGTTCGAGGGTAAACGATGAAGCGCAGACGCTTCCTTCAACTGGCCGCGAGCGCCGCTGCTGGCGCGGTGGCCGGCCACTCTTCCGCCTTCTCTTCGAGCGCGCAATTCTCGCTGCGCATTGCTCCGGTTTCCGTCGAGCTGGCGCCGGGCATCGCCGTTCGCACAACTGGTTATAACGGGCAATCGCCCGGGCCCGTCCTGCGGATGCGCGAAGGTGTTGCTGCCACAGTATCCGTCACGAATGCATCCGAAGTCCCGGAGTTGGTGCATTGGCATGGACTCCACCTGAGTTCCGCGGCCTCTGGCGTAAGGGAAGAGGGCGGACCGATGATTCCACCGGGAGCGACGCGGACTTACCGGTTTACGCCTTCGCCTTCAGGAACGCGCTGGTATCACGCCCACACCAGGGCATTTACCGATCTGCAGCGGGCTGCCAACAGCGGACAATTTGGATTTCTTTTGGTTGAGCCTCGGAGTCATGCCGGCGCTTTCGATCAGGAGGTCTTCCTGGCGGTTCATCATTGGGAGCCCTCGCTTGTACGTGAGCGCTCTGCGGCGCGCGAGGCCGCGTACCGCTATGCCAGCTTTAATGACAAAGTGCTCGGCGCGGGTGAGCCAGTTCGCGTGCGCGCCGGCGAGCGCGTGCTCTTTCACTTTCTCAATGCCAGCCCGACGGAAGATGTTCTGCTCCATCTGCCCCGTCATCGCTTTACCGTAGTCGCGCTCGACGGAAATCCGGTTCCTAAACACGCCGCGGCCGACGTGCTTTCCCTGGCAGTGGGCGAACGCATCGATGCGATTGTGGAGATGAATACTCCTGGGAAATGGCTTCTTGGCTCGGTGGACGCTGCCGAGCGGGCACGCGGACTAGGAGTCTGTGTCGAATACGCGAACCAGAACGGTACCGCGCGGTGGCATCCTCCTGTTGCCCTCGATTGGTCCTACGCGCGATTCAGCGCAACTGGCCACTCCACACCGGAGCCCGATCGTCTCCTTGAGATGCTGCTGGAGAAAAGGCTCGATTCACCCGGCGGCATCGATCACTGGCTCATGAATGGCCGGTCCAATCCGGATATTGAGCCTCTCTTTTTGCAGCAGGGCCGTCGATATCGGCTGCGCATGATGAATGCGACCGCTCGGGTTCATCCCGTGCACCTGCACCACCACAGCTTTGAATTGACGCGGATCAATCAGATCCCGGTCTCGGGGATATTCAAGGACACAATCCGTCTCGATCGTTACAACGTCGTTGAAGCGGATGTTGCCGTGAGCCATCCCGGCCCGGCACTCTATCACTCGCCGCAACGGTTGGTCATGGATTCTGGCTATCCTATGAAATCAAGCTGGACGGACGGAATGAGCCATGAGAACGCGTGCTAATGCATCCCCGATAATCTTGTCTTCGCCGGGCTGTAAGTCGATAGCAGTCATTTCAATCGTGTTTGGACCCTCGGTGAGAACGATGGAGGGTTTCATCCTGGCAAGCTGCTCTGTAATGTCATGCGGTTTAGCGGAGAAGCGGGCCGGGTCCAGATGTATCTGAAGTGCGGGAAAGTGATTTGCAATCTCCGGCACGTCGCGTGTCACGGTCACTCCAGGTATCTTCGATACTTTCGTCGATATCATATCCAGTTGCTGCCACTGATCTTGGTCTAAAACTGCTTGATCTTCCGCCAGATAGAGCTCTAACGCCTTCAGTACGCCCACGATCTCTTCCTTGCCTACCTTGGTAGGGCGCCCCATGGTGTCCTCATTCGGGCTCATGTTCAGCAACGCGTTGTGCACTATCTCCTGGCGTCCAATCAGTAGGCCCGTACACTGTGGACCCCTGATTGCCTTTCCACCACTGACTGCGATCAAATCAAACCCCATATTGGCGTAGTCCGACAAGCGGGATTTCGGCGGTACGTCCGCTGCGGCATCAAGAAATGCGGGCACGTTTGCCGCATGCGCCAGCTTCACCCAATCGCCCCGCTTAATCTGCCCATCCGGATCGCTTAGATTCAAAAAGTGCATGGCTGCGGTGCGTTCGCTGATTGCTTTATGAACGTCTTCTACCGTCTCCACTTCCACAAGCTTTGCCCCGGCCGTTCGAATCTGATGATCCCACCCGCTGCGATGTGCCCGCTGGATAATCACCTCCGATTTCATCCCGGTTAAATCCGGGATCTGTTTGATATACGCTTCATTGCTCCCGGTAAGAATCCCTGAGTATCCGTTTTGGATTGCCGACGCTGCGCCTGAAGTTACAATCGCTCCATATCCCTGCGGTAACTTCAGCATCTCTGAAATTCGCTTGCCTACGGCTGCCTCCAAGTCCATGATGACGACGAAATGCTCAGCAGCCAGATCCATGACTGCTTTTACCTCCGGACGGATTAACGAACCGCCAAGAACCGTCTCTGTCCCCTGGCCGTTGATTACCGTCGTTAAGCCAAGCTCTTCATACACATTCCCGGTTTCGCCCAGCCCTGTTATCTTTCCCATCCAGGCACCTTGCTTAGTGGATGTTGCACCAGTCGCTCCCAACAATCTCTGGCCGCCAAATACCGATCCCGCCAGAAAGCCCAGACTGCCTAAAAATCCCCGACGATTCAGTTCGTCCGAGCCAAATCCGCGCATTGCGTGTTCTCCTGAGAAGTGAAATGGTGGCGCAGCCACCACTCCACCGCTCTTCCCGGGGAAATTGCCTTCCCGTTCTTGTGCTTCTGTTCTCGCCGCTTGGCTAGAAGACGTATTTCAGGGCCAGCTGCAGATCGCGGTTGTCGGACTGGGTCGAGGCTATCACCCCGAAGTTGCCGGAGCCCTGGGTGGTCCCAGGCGCGGCAAACTGGGGATGATTGAGGGCGTTGAAGGCCTCCAAACGGAAATCCAGGTGCTGCCCCTCGAAGGGCAAGGGGAAGGCCCTCTTGATGGCGAGCGTGAGAGGATCGTTCTTGACCCCTGACAGCGGGTTCCGCGGCGTGCTGCCATAGTGGCCAATGGCCTCCGTGAAAGCGGCGGTATTGAACCACTCGGCGTTTGTTCTGTGGGCCAGCTTCAGAGACTGACCAGGGACGAGATCGGGGCGCTGGTTTTGGTTGCCGTTGTTCTCGCCGTCCGCTGACTGGTTGATCCAGAGGGGGCTGCCACTGATGTATTGATAGATGCTGTTGATGCCCCATCCATTCAGGACAGCGCGCGCCGCGACGTTTCCGCCCGAGAGCTTGGGCAACTCCCAGACAAAGGCGTTGGTCAGGTAGTTGCGCTGATCGTTACTACCGCTGGCCCATTCCTTTGAGGCTGGGATTTGCGTCTGGCTGCTGCCGTTGTTGATGTCTGTGCCCTGATTGTCCAGCAGATGGGACCAGCTATAAGACGTCGTGAACTCCAGATTGTGCGAGAACCGATGCTCGAAGTGGATATTCAGTCCGTTATAGCTCGACGCTCCACCTGAGAAGTCGATAAGCCGGATCGTGCCGAAGGTAGGAAAGGGCCGGTTGGCGTTGACATTGCCGCTAGCGGGCTGTGGTGGCCCCGAGTTGTAGTTTTCATCAGAGGTGTCCTGGTGATTCCCCTTGACGCCGACGTAGGAGATGTCGATGACGTTAGACCAGAACTGTTTAGAGACGGTCAAATTATAGGTCTGGAGATAAAGGTCGGGATGCTGGCCGTCGACGGGGAGCGTGGCGACGTTGGCATTGGCGGCAGCAAGCTCTGGCGAAACCGGATTCTGGATTGTAGCCGATGGGGGGTTGCTGGGGTTGGTGCCGTTGGTGAGAGTGAAACTGGGATCGGTCGGAGGATTGAGCTGCAGGATGTTGATGTTGTCGAACTGGCCGCCGAAGAAGGTGATGCCGTAGCCGGCGCGCACCACAAAGTGATGTGGGAGGTTGTAGGCAAAGCCGAGCCGGGGCGCGAAGTCCTTGTGCGTGACCTTCCAGAGGGGATCGGGTAGGTTCACTACAGTCGGAGGCGACGTGCTGAAGTCGAGCGTCCGCGAGGTGTTGAGGTTGTCGTGCGGCGGCACCCAGAGGTCGTAACGCAGGCCGAGGTTCACGGTCAGGTTGGGAGTCGCCTTCCAGTTGTCCTGGAAATAGACCGCGTCGCGCCACTGGCGGGCCTCGGTGAGGGGCACGCCCTCCGGGGTGATGACGCTGGAGGGTATGCCGAGTATAAAGTCCGCGCCGTCGTAGCCGGTTTCGGCGCCGTTAAAGCTGAGCTGCCCATAGGGGGTGTTGTCGGTGGTGGCGTCGTCCTGAACGTGGCGGATGTCGGCACCGAAGATCAGCGTATGCCTGCCCTTGGTCCAGGTAAAGTTGTCGACGATCTGGTAGGTGCGGCTGTCGTCGAGGTTCGATGCGGCCGTGCCGTTGCCGACACCAATTAAGTCGGAACTGGAAATCACCGGAAAGCCCTCATCTGGCGCTGGCCAAGGCTCGCCGTTGGGCTGGACAAAGCCATTGATGCCGATGGAGGCGGCGGTGAAGCCGGTGTTGGCCAGCGTGCTCAGCTGCTTGACATGCTCCAGATCGGTGCCCAGGCGAAGCTCATTGACCATCCTGGCATTGAAGGTGTGCACGTACTGTAACCCCATGTTGTAGATGGGATAAGTGCCTTTATAAGTGAAGTTGGGATTGAGATCGGCGGACGGGAAGTTGCGGAATGCGTACAAAAAGTGAAAGACCAGCTGATTGGTGTCGTTGATCTTGTGGTCCAGGCGCACGAGGTATTGATTCACACTCTCGTTGCCGGACGTGACACCCGCGTAATTCAGGCCGTTTTGGTTGGTGTTCGGCAGCGGCATGTACTTCTGGGCGATCTGCTGGGCGACTGGATCGACCGGGATCTGGTTGTTGGGGTAGTTGGCTCCCGTATAGGGATTGGTCAGCTGGGTTCCCGGCAGGAGCGCAGAGAAGTCGCCGTTTTCCTCGGCGGTGGTAAGGACACCGGTGAGGCTTGCGCTCTGCTCCACAGAACGCAGGCCCTCGTAGCTGCCAAAGAAGAACGTACGGTCCTTAAAGATAGGACCGCCGAGTGTAGCGCCGAATTGGTTTTGCTTCAGCACCTGCTTGGGCACAGGAGCGACAAGGAAGAAGTTACGGGCGTCCATTGCCGTGTTGCGAATAAACTCGAAGACGTCGCCGTGCAGGGCGTTGCTGCCGGTCTTGAGCTGGATATTGGTGACCGTGCCGGCTCCACCGCCATATTCAGCTTCGGCGTTGCCGGTAAGTACCTTGAACTCCTGGATGGCGTCGATGGAGGGGTAGACGTTGATGTAGGCGTGGCGGTTGTTGACCATGGTGACGCCGTCGACGTTGACCTGCGCCCAGGTGATCTGGGAGCCATAGGCGCTGATGGCCGAGCCGGCCGTGCTGGAGGAGTGGTTGTCCGGATTGTTGACGGTGACGCCGGGCGTCAGGATAGCAAGGTCATTGAACTTGCGGCCGTTGAGCGGAAGGTTCGCTGCGCTGTCCGCCCCGACAACAACGCCAAGAGAGGCGTCTTCGGTCTGGAGCATGGGCTGGGTCCCCTGCACCTCGACCGTTTGCTCCTGGCCGGCTACCCCCATGACGAGGTTGACCTTCGCCTGCTGGTTGATCTCCAGCACGATGCTCTGTTGCACGGCGGAGCGAAAGCCGTTGGCCGAGACCGTGACGTCGTAGTTGCCCGGGGTGAGATAGTTGACGGTGTAGTCGCCGGTGGAGGCGGTGACGGCCTGCTTCTTGATTCCCGTGGCGGAAGACGAGACGACGACGGTGGCGCCGGAAATGACGGCTCCGCTGCTGTCCGTGATGGTCCCTTCAATGGCCGTGTCGACCGTCTGCGCCGGTGACGGCGCGCAGGTCAAGGTCACAATGAGGGAAAAACACAGTAAGAAAACGGAATTTAGTCTGCGCACGGTGGTCTCCTGAGAAAAGCAGGGTGGTTGCATAGCAAGTACTGACAGCGCCCATTAGAACTTCGTGGAGGCGTTTGGCAATAAGCACGTCTTGGGAGACAGGGAAGCGCAAGGCTGTTCGGCGCCATCTGCACGTTCTGGATTTAACAATAAGCGTTAAAAGAATGACCGTCAACGGACAATTTTCATAGCCTCGCCGAAAATTGCTGAATACCAGACGATGTTTTTCTGCGATAACGCGCGATAATGAGACTACGAAGGAACGAATTCTGCAACAGCCGCCGCGGTATTGTGCTCCGTATCGACTCCCGTGGAACGTATTTGCCTTGGTTTGCAAAGAAACGGAGCACCTCCTATGTCAGCACCGACCGAACTCGCGCCCAGCCGCTTAACCCGTCGCCGCTTCTTTCGCTGGACCAGTTCGCTCGCCGCTGGCCTTGGCGCCGCGCCGCTGTTCTCCTCCGCGAGGTCTCTCGCCTCTCCAGTGACCGAAGTTGGCGGGGAAGACTACTACGACAAGCTGGGTGTGCCGAAGATCATCAATGCGGCGGGCACGTACACCANNCTCAAATGCGAGGGCGCCGTGGTGACCTCGGGCGCGTCTGGAGCGATTACACTCGCCACCGCCGCCTGCCTGCAGTATGGCAACAACATCTCGCCCATGGATATGCCGCAAGCGATCGACCACCTGAAGAACCAGGTGATCGTGCAGCGGGCGCACCGCTACGGTTACGATCACGCGATGTTCCTCTGCGGCGCGCGCGTGACCGAGGTGGTCACATTGGACGATTACAAGCGCGCCTGCGACGCCGGCAACGCCGTCATGACCAACTTTTTCAACGCCGCGGAAGACGAGGCCGGCGAGGCCGGCACGGCGCAGATTGGCCGGGAGGAGTGGCTTCGCGTTGCCCACGAGCATAAGATTCCATGCCATATCGATGCTGCGGCGGATATGCCTCCTATCTCGAATTTATGGAAGTACACCGGTATGGGCTTCGACCTGGTTGCCTTCTCCGGAGGGAAGGGCATGCGCGGACCGCAGAACGCAGGTCTGCTGCTGGGCAAGAAGCATCTCACCGATCTGGCGCAGCAGAACAATAACCCCGGGGAAGGCGTGGGCCGCGGCATGAAAGTGGCCAAGGAGCAGATCGTAGGGATGGTGGCAGCCGTCGACTGGGTTCTCTCGCATACGGAGGAATCCATGCAGGGCGACTATCAAAAGCGGGTGGACCTGATCGTCGCAGCGATGAAGGGGATCCCCTCCGTCACCACCCAGACGGTGGTTCCTAACATAGCGAACCATGTTCCTCATCTACTTATCCGCTTCGATCCGTCGGTGAGAGGCGTCACCACAGAACAGATCTTGACTGCGCTGCGCGAGGGGAAGCCCTCGATTGAACTGAATCCCAACTCGGGGCAACCACCCAACCAGGGCATTCCGTCGGACGCGAACACGCTGGTTGTCGGGGTCTGGATGCTGCAGCCGGGAGAAGATTCGATCGTCGGCCGCCGCATCCGCGAGGCACTCACCAGCAAGACGTAGCTATCTCAGAAGGAGGAACGCCATCTTGGAAAATCAGGCTTACACCAAGGGAAAAAATTTGCTCGTGACCAGGCGCGATCTCCTCAAGCAAACCGGCATGCTCTCCGCCGTGGCCGCTGCTGCTCCTCTGTCGCTCTCCGCGGCTACTTTGATGGAGCCCGGGACGCAGCCGCATCCGATGAGCTCCGGTACCCCTACGGACAATCTTTATACAAGCATCGGCGTCAGGCCGATCTTGAACGCCCGTGGAACTTTCACCATCATCTCCGGCTCGCAGTCGTTGCCTGAGGTCAAGCAGGCAATGTTTGAGGCCTCGCAGTACTACGTTCAGATGGATGAGCTGATGGCCGCGGTGGGGGCAGAGATTGCTACGCACATGGGAGCTCCCAGCGCCATCGTCACCACTGGCTGCGAGGCCGCTATTGCTGCCGCGACTGTTGCCTGTATCTGCGGCACAGATCCCGAGCGCGCGCAGGCGATGCCTTACATCAAGGCCCGCAACCAGGTCATCATTCCCAAGTACTCGCGCAATCCCTACGACTTCGGCGTCCGCATGTCCGGGCCGGAGATCGTCGAGATTGAGACGGAAGAGGAGTTCCGTGCGAAGATCGGCGAGCACACCGCCATGATCTATCTCCTTTCCGGGCCGCGCGCATTCCAGGAGCCGCTCTCGATCAAGAGCGTATGCGCCATCGCGAAGGAGAAGAACATTCCGGTCTTTGTGGATGCGGCTGCGGAGGAACCAATCGTTCCAAATATCCATCTCGCGGCGGGAGCGACGTTTGTTGGCTACTCGGGCGGCAAGTGCATGCGCGGTCCGCAGGCGGCCGGCGTGCTGCTCGGTCCCAAGGACCTTTGCGCGGCGGCCTTCTGGAACGCTGCGCCTCACCATAACTGGGGCCGCGCGCTCAAGGTGGGCAAAGAAGAGGCTATGGGTATGCTTGCCGCAGTGCGCATGTGGTACAAGCGCGACCACGAAGCCGAGCAGAAACAGTGGCTCGAGTGGGACAACTACATTGCCGATGCTGTGAAGGACATTCCCTCTGTCACCACGGAAATCCACATGCCCGATGAGGATCTTTCCAACCGTGCGCCAACGCTGAGTATTCACTGGGATGCGGCGAAGGCCGGCATCACCGGCACGGAGTTGGTGGAGAAGCTCGACCAGGGCACCCCGCGCATCCTGGCCGCCGGCGGCCATGGCAGCCGTCCGGATAAGATGGCCTCCTCGCTCGGCATCATGCCTTACATGATGCAGCCTGGCGATTACAAGATCGTCGCCGAGACCATTTCCAAATACCTGCGCAACCCAGGCCACTACGATAACCCGCCCGTATACACCGGGCCCACGGCCAACCTTGCCGGCACCTGGAACGTCACCATCAACTACGTCCGCGGTCTTGGTGAGCAGCAGTTCATCCTGCAGCAGGACGGCAGCACGCTGTCCGGAGAGCAGAAGGGCGAAATCTTCAACGCGGTCTTCCACGGCAAGGTCGATGCGGACCATGTGATGCTGGCCAGCGTGATGCCCGCCAACGGCTACCAGGTACCCTTCGTCTTCACCGGCGTCGTTACCGGCAGCCATTTCTCCGGGGATGTGAAGCTTGGCGAGTATGGCGCTGCGACCTTTACCGCCACCAAAGCATAGGGCGCGCATGCACGGCGCCCGTTACATGGTGATGTCAGATCCGTTGTGCATTCCGTGAGATATATTCGTCCAGTGACGGATCGGGGCCGATGTAGTGGAACTCCTCCGCATATTGGAGCCCGTGCTTGGCTCCGGTGGTGTGATCGCGAGTTACAAACGCAGCCTGAATGAACTCTTTGCTCGCCGTCTCGAGGTTCCCGCTCAAGGCAGGGACACGCAGACCCCGCTCTGCGAGGCTGTCATTAAGATCTTTCACCATGTGTACGATCATGGTCTCGCAGGATTCGATCGCAGCGATCTTCTGCGGAAGGAAGGGTCCAATATCCACCACACGGTTAACCAATTGCGGGCCCCGCGCGAAGTAGTATTTCTCGGAGACCGCGTGCGGTTTCAGGCCGGCCTCGAACTGTTCGGGAAAATCCAGCTGGCCGCTGGCCATCCAGCAGGCCGCCTCCACGGCTTGTGCTGTCACGTAATGGTCTGGATTTTCCTCGTAGTGGCCCCAGGGGTCGTAACTGAAAACTGTATCCACCTTGAGCAAGCGGAACAGGAAAATCAACCGGCCACGAAGTTCTGTTCTCGATACTTCGTCGATGCGATGATTGCGATAGCCTAGATCGTAGGATTTCTTGAAGCCGATGGTCTTGACCAGCCTCGCCGTGTCACGCTCATTGGCGAGCACCGTCTCCCCCAGGGACAGACGATAGGAATCCTTTTCGTCGTTGCTGGTTCGAATAAAGAAGCCAGTGTAGCCTTCGCTCAGAAGTTTCGCCACCGTGCCGCCCGCGAAGATGGGCCCATCATCCAGATGAGGCGTGATGAGCGCCAGGACCTTTCCGCGATGGGGTTGGTCGTTGTTGGATCGCTCGATGACCACCTGCTCCGCAGACCCGCTAAGAGCATCGGCTCGGCCGCTGCCCGCCAAAGCTGCTGCCGCAATCTCCAGAAATTCCCGACGCCGCACGAAACCTCCTNNGTGCGCTCCGGTCCTCTGAATGGAAGCTTTCGCCATCGTTGAGCAATGTGGCGGAATACGGGATTTCTCTCTGGTCCCTTTTGGGGCCCAAACATCGACAAGGCGGCCGTTTTCGCGGGGCTTTACAGGCTGCGGAAAAACCCTCTTTCTGAAGGGTACGGACTTTACAGGCTGCGGAAAAA
>PLZN01000167.1 GCA_003152195.1 Acidobacteriaceae bacterium | reverse complement strand
TCGCAGCCGCCGTAGTAGCGCTTTCCCGGATACCCTTCCGCATATTTGTTGGTGAAGACCGAGCCGACAGCTTCCAGCACCGCCTGGCTTACAAAATTCTCCGAGGCGATCATCTCCAGGCCTTCGTGCTGGCGTCGGATTTCGTGGTCGATGGCTGCGGCGATCTCTGGATCGGCCTCGGCGAGCGGGCGGCGCATTTCGGACATGCTGCAATTCTAGAACATTTACCTGGCGAACAGCTCGTTCCGGGGGCTGGATGCAACAGCCGCTAACTGCTTGAATGCGGAGTAGACAAAGGAACCCAGATACCAGCCATCCATGAACTTGTAGGGAGTTTCACCCGTGGTGTAGTGCCCGCAAGGCAACACCTTGGAGACAAAATCGACCCCGCGCCGGCGGAAGTTCTCGATCACCTGGAGCGAATATTCCTCCAGGAAGGTCAGGTCGTAGGTGGCATGAACTAACAGGATTTTCTTGGGGTTGGCGGCAAACTGATCCATGTAACACGAGGGGCTGACCGCGGCCCAGACGTCACGCAGCCGCTGCTGGGTCATGGAGATGGATTCGAAAGCGGCGCGGATGTGGCGCGTGCTTTGCCCCGTCCAGACCACATCACCGAAGGACATGGAGGCATGGTTGAAGGCACCCACGCGCACGCGGCTGTCCAGCGCGCCGGCGAGAAAGGCATAGCAGGAGCCGAGACTCGTTCCCAGGATGCCGAACTGCTCGTAGCCCTGCTGCTCCAGCCAGTCGATGCAGCAGCGGATGTCTATTACCGCCTGACGGCAGGAGGCGATGGTGCGTCCGACGTTGGCGCTGACCGCATAATCGGCGCGTTCCAGCTCTGCGGGGCGGCGAATGTCGTGGTAGGGCTTGCTCAGGCGCAGAGCGGAAACGCCAAAGCGGTTGAATATGGAGCAGAGAACGTTGTGGCTGAAAGCGTCGGCATTCCACTGCGGCATCACGATGATCGCCTGCTTAGGCTTACCCGCCAGTTTCTCCGGTGCAGGGAACCAGCGGGCATTGACGCGATCGTTCTCGGGATAGGGCGTGCGCACCGGCGAAGTAAAGCGCAAAAACTGTGCCGTGGGAAGGGTTCCATCGGCTGCCCGCTGGCGAAGCCGGGCATCGCGCTGCAAAGTCTCCGGACGGACGTTGGTGGGATACAACTGCGGGTGACGCTCCTCGAGGACAAAGTCCTGCGGAGTCCGATAGGCGAAAAACTCACCGCGATGCTGCAGGATGAAGTCATTCAATTCCAGCATCGCCCGCTCGCCCGCGGCGTGGTCCGCCGGAAGGTGATGGGCAAGGCTGAATCCATGGGATTGGGTGAATTCCAGAAGCCATTCAAACCCCCACTCCACCGGCCGCACGATGCGGTTGGTGTCGCGGGTGGTCAGGGCGGTCTCCCATCGGTACATCCAACGTCCGTAGAGGTCACCGAGCATTCTCTTTACTGTAGCCTTTTACGGTATCCTCCCTCTAGCCTGGATTTTGCAACCGGCCCACGATGCCCAGTACGCTGGTGCGAACCTTAGGCACCCGCCCTCCTGTCGGCCCCTGCTTCCAGGTAACCCTCACAGTGCGCTCTCTGCCTGGCTGCGGAACTGCTCGACCACCGCGGACATATCGTCTTCTCCCTGTCCGGCACTGATGGCATGCTCNNAGCCTTAGTACAAAGTTGGGTTCGTATTGCCGTGCCAGCATACGGCCGCTGAGCAGCTTCACCAGAGGACTGCCGGACGCCCCCTCGGTCAGCACGGTAAGCGCCTTCTGCTTCTCCAGCCCGCTCCGCTCAACCAGGGAGAGAGCTTCCGCCAGCGAGGCGGTTTGCACCCCGGCGAGAAAGTTGTTGATCAGCTTCAGGCGAGCACCGCTGCCGATCGGGCCGACGTGGACAACGTCGCGGCCCATGGCCTTCAGGACGGGAGTAATCTTGCCCAACGCCTCGCCCGTGCCGCCGGCCAGAAAGAGCAGTTGTCCGGATTCGGCCTGGGCTTTGCTTCCGGTAACCGGCGCATCCACGAGTTCACAGCCTCGCTCCTGGGCCGCGTGCTCGAGTTCATGAATCCAGTCCACCGTGACCGTACTGGACTCCACCAGGATGGNNGCCGGGTGCGGCGGCCTCCAGGGCTTCCCCCCGGCCCAGCCACACGTCCCGGCAGACAACAACATCGGCCAGCATGCTGAAGACCACGGCCGCACCTGCCACGGCCTCGCGGGGTGACCGGGCAACCCTGGCTCCCCGCGCCACCAGCGCCTCTGCCTTGCCAGCGGTGCGGTTGTAAACGCTGAGCGGATAGCCCGCGTCGAGGAGGCGGCCAGCCATTCCTGAACCCATCAGTCCAAGCCCCAGTAAAGCAATCTTCGTTTCTTCCATGTGATCTCCTTCGCTTAAACAATCGGATGCCGGGTCAACGCTCTAGAATAGAAGTGTTATGGCGTTTACGGAACAATACGACATTGTAGTAGTAGGCGCCGGGCACGCCGGGTGCGAAGNNCCCTCGGCGGGATCATGGGCGAGGTCGCCGACGCTGTCGGCATTCAATTCCGCTTGCTCAATACCTCCCGCGGCCCTGCCGTCTGGTCTCCGCGAGCACAGTGCGACAAGCGCCAGTACCGGGTGAAAATGCGCCAGGTGCTCGAGTCGCAGACGAATCTCCACATCAAGCAGGCGGAAGTGGTCGATCTGATACTTGACGACGCGGGGGAAAACCCTGCCCCGAGGATAGCCCGCGGCGTACGCCTGCGCGACGGCCGCACGGTATTCGCGGGCGCTGTCGTCATCACTACCGGGACCTTCCTCAACGGCCTGATTCATTGCGGAGAGGAACACTATCCCGCTGGCCGCAGCGGCGAACCTCCCAGCGTGCTATTGGGCGAGGCTCTCAAGAGACTGGGCCTTCGCGGATGCCGTCTCAAGACCGGCACACCGCCTCGCCTGGACGGCCGCAGCATCGATTGGAGCCGCTTCGCAGAGCAGCCCGGGGACGTGGATCCGACGCCTTTCAGCTTCCGCACGGTGGAATTGCCGCAGAAGCAGGTCTCCTGCCACATCGCCTACACCACGCCGGAGACCTTGCGCATCATCCGCGAGAACGTCGGCCGTTCGCCGATGTACTCCGGGCAGATCCAGGCCATCGGGCCGCGGTATTGCCCTTCTATCGAAGACAAAGTGGTCCGCTTCCCGGACAAGGAACAGCATCAGTTTTTCCTCGAACCAGAAGGTCTGGACACCAACGAGGTCTACGTCAATGGCATGTCGACCTCTCTACCGATGGAAGTTCAGTGGGAAGTGGTACGCTCCATTCCCGGCTTGGAGAATGCGGAGATGCTCCGGCCCGGATATGCGATCGAGTACGACGCCATCGATCCCACCGAGCTCGATCGCAGTCTCGCGGTCAAGAAGATTGCCGGCCTCTACCTGGCCGGACAGATCAATGGCACCTCGGGGTACGAGGAGGCAGCCTGCCAAGGCATCATGGCCGGGATCAATGCCGCGCTGCTGGTTCGCGGGGAGCCGCCCTTCACCCTCGACCGCACCGAGGCTTATACCGGCATTCTGATCGACGACCTGATCAGCAAGGGCACCAACGAGCCCTATCGCATGTTCACTTCACGGGCTGAATTCCGCTTGCACCTGCGCATCGATAACGCCGATCGCCGCCTGACCCCGTATGGACGCAAGTTGGGCCTGATTACCAGCAGCGCCTGGCAGGACTATGAACAGAAGCAGACACGCGCCGTGGCTCTGGAGAAGCTGCTGGCCACGCGCAAGGTGAACCTCCCGCGCCTGACTGCGCTGCTGCCCGATCTCGCTTCGGCGCTGGGCAACGTCGCCGGTCAAACCTACGCCCAGCTGCTCAAGCGCCCCGAGATCAGCCTGGAGACACTGCTTCCTGTGGTGGAGGCGGAATGGGAAGATCCCGGGGCTGCGTGGGGTGAGGGCTTGGGCCGCCCGTTGGCCTTCTTCACCCCTCCAACCCACAACGGGGCTCGCCCAAGGCTCAGCGCCAGGGTGCGCAATGAGCTCAAATCCGTGGAGACCGAGATCAAGTTCGCCGGCTATCTGGATCAGCAGCGCAAGGCGATCGATAAGCTCAAGAATGCGGAGCAGCGCACCATTCCCGCGGGCTTTGAGTATGCGGGGATTAGCGGCCTATCGCGCGAAATTCAGGAAACGCTCGCCCGGGTCCGGCCGCAAACCCTGGGCCAGGCAAGCCGGATACCCGGCGTAACACCGGCTGCCCTTTCTCTGCTGCACATTTACCTGGAAATCGGCGACAAGCGAAAGACGCCGGCGGCTTCGCGCTAAACCCCGCGAAAACGCTCCGGGCTTTGGTTGGTGGTCCGGGCTTCTGACTTAGAATCCTGGCGGAGTTGGCGGAGGAGGAGCGGCTTCGATCTCTGGCGAACCCACGCCTATGCCAGCCGCGGGAGCCTCCTGGTCAGACATGATCGGAGCCTGGGGCGCGGGCGCCACGTACGGCTGGCGTGCCCGCGAGCCGGGACTGGAAACGAAGCGGTCGCCGGAAAAACGCGGGATCCCGAAATGCCCGCGGAGGTGGAGCAGATCCAGGGGGCTGAGGTCGCCATTGAGAGCGATCAGGTTTAGATCCTTGGGGCCGGAGAAAAGGACCACCATCCCGGTGACATCCATGCGGGAAAAGTTGATCCAGAGATCGGTCTGGCCGGCATCGAAGGGGTCACCCTTGGTATGCGCGGTGACCAGGTGCCTCCAGCCGGCGGCCTCGTACTGCCTGCGGATCATGTCGAGCGCGGAAGGGTCGTAAAGTCCCGAGGACGCAAAGTGATAGCTGTGCACCGAGATGCCGTTGAGCTTCGCGATTGCCTCCCGCGTCTCGCGATCGGCGTCGCCTATGAAGTAGCCGGCCATCTGCACCATGGAGCGGTCAAAGGTGAAGTCGGTGTGAAAGGCAGCCTGCCGGCCCAGCACTTCGAAACCTTGCGGAACCCAGCTTAACGGCTGCTGCTGGTCGCGTGCAGTCAGCGCATTTTGGCCCGCATTTTGGCCAATGCCGGCAAGAGGCGTCGCAAGCAACAGGGCGAGGAGGGCGAACGTGGCGCGGGGACGTGGCATGGCTACTTTTACCGGACTCCTGCAGGGGTAAGACGCCAAAACCTGGGAAAAGTTGTGCATACTGACGCGAACTGAGCGGCAGTTCGAGCCGCCGCTCAGTTCGCGTGCTGGCATAGCGCCCACGGGGGCTTCCAAGACAGCATCGAAGATGACCATTGACTCTCGCATCCACGATGTCTGCCGATAACCAGAAAAGCAGAGCAGCTCATTTGACGAGCAGGTTCTCCCCACCTCAGTGTCTTCTGCAGCGTGACCCTCCGCCGATGCAAAAGGCATGGGAGAAAGCAGGTTTTGTCAGATGGCAAGAGGTAAGCCACTCATAAGGTCACGAGTGTTTCCTTTGGGGGCATTTATTTTCGTGACGCTTATCTCAAGTAATCGCGGAATTTCGCAAAGTCTATCCGGATCCGGAGCCAAGCTCCCTGCCTCTGGCTCTGTTATGCCCAAAACGTTTCGGCCATTTTCCAGCGTGGGCATCGACTCACACGGGGGAATTGGAGGAATAGGGTTCAATGTGGCAACTCCTCTATCAAGGAACTTCAATGTTCGCGCGGGCTCTGACTTCTTCGGCTATTCCGCAACGTTCCAGGAGCAAGGCGCGAACATTGCCGCCAACCTTCGCTTGCGATCCGGACACGCGTCCCTGGATTGGTTTCCCTTCGGCGGGCGCTTTCGGCTAAGTCCCCAGGTCGTCTTCGCAAACAACAACCGGGTTCAGGCAACCGCATTGATTCCGCCGGGCAATAAGATAACCTTGAACGGACAAGATTACATCAGCAGTCTTACTGACCCTCTGCACGGAAGCGGGTCGGTCGATTTTCGGAAGACTTCGCCCGGCTTTACGCTGGGGTTTGGAAATATTATCCCGCGCACGAGAAGTCACTTCAGCGTCCCGGTAGAAGCAGGATTCTACTATGTTGGCCAACCTGGATTAAAGGTTAACTTCAGTGGTGCCGCGTGCGATCCTACGCTAGCTCCGGCAATCGGGTGCCAACCGGTGGATCAAGACCCGGGGTTCCGGCAGAATCTCGCGGCATTCATAGCCCGTAATAACAACAACCTCAGCTACGCATCTTTCTTTCCCATCTTCTCTGTCGGCTTTGGCTACGCGTTTTAGGTAGCGGCCGTGTAATTGCCGGCATCCTCCGCTGGACCCAAACACGTTGGTAATAGTCCTATCATCCCATGGCGTCGGATGCATCGTTCAGGTATTCCTCTCTGTAGAAGTGGGGACTAACCTTGGAATTTCGAGTGATATGGGAAATTGACATTGACGCCGACAGTCCAATGGAGGCAGCCCAAGAAGCACGCGCTGTTCAGCTGAGACCGGACACGACAGCTACGGTCTTTAATGTTTGGGAGCACGTAGGGACGATGCACAGCATAGACTTGGCGGGGGAGACCGGCAGATTCGACGGCGCCGAAATGGTCGCCGTTAAGAATGGCTTGCGATTCCTTAAGAGAGCGCCGAACGTGCCCGGCAGCATCCAGGACGTCGCGTCGGTAATGCTCACTTACTTGGAGAAGGGGGAAAATGATTACCCAGACTACTTTTACGGTATTGGCCGAGAGGATACTCATCGCAGGGTCCGTGGGTCTTAATCGAATGGACGACCTATACGATTCGTAGCCGAGAGCAGTTAGTTAGAGATGTTCTGGAGCATGGCTGTAAAGGAACGCTATTCCTTCGTCACCAAAGTAAGCTCTTTGCGACGATTTAGCTTATGGTCTCTCGACAAATACGAGAATACTGGGAACTGTCGCATCAGAGCGTTCTGCAAAGACTCCAACCTCCAGATGATCACAGCAGAAGACCCTTCGAGGTTCGACCTCTACTTCCCGTTGCCATGAAAGGGACTCCAAAGCGTGTCCCTATTTGGAGAGATCCCCAGCTCGACGAGTTACCTTGAGGAAGCCTTCCCTATCAATTTTAGGCGTAGCGTGAACTTGAGAATCGTATGAGGATCATGGAGCGGAAAAGTGAAGGGCATGCGGACTCGCGAGAGGTTACGCGCTGAATTCGACCAATGCGCCCGCGTATGCTGAGCAGCTCGAAGCTAAAAGCGACTCAACCACGCACGCGCTAATGGCAAAAGCCCCCGCACGACAATACATTTCGTATTTGATATTCGCACTCTGCGCCAGCTTGTACTTTCTTCCCTTCATGCGCCTCCTCTTGCAGGCGCAGCCTGAGGGATTACTTGTTTATGGAGCTGTTCGGATCGTTCACGGCCAGGTCTTCGCACGCGACTTCTTTGAGGTGGTGGGACCAGGCACCTTCTATTGGCTAGCCCTATTCTTTAAACTGTTCGGCGTAACGTTTGTGGCGGCGCGCACGTGTCTGTTCGTCACCTCCCTGGGGACGGGGTTAGCGATGTATTTCCTGTCGCGCAGGATATGCGAACGATACCAGATTCTTCCTTGCATCCTTCTCGCCGGCACTTATTTCGGCATGCTATGGCCGTCCATTAGCCATCACGTGGATAGTAATTGCTTCGCATTGCTGTCCGTCGCGTGCATGACCGTCTGGCAGGATAGACGGAAGGGCGGTCTATTGTTTGCTGCCGGTGCGTTGGCGGGAGCTACCACGTGCTTCTTTCAGCAAAAGGGATTGCTGCTGCTGCCCGCCCTGCTGGTGTGGCTCTGGATGCAGCGCCAACGGAGGGCGACATCCCTGTCATGGCTAGGGACAGTGGCTGGAGGCTACATGAGCGTGGTTGGGCTCATGCTGATTTATTTCTGGAGCCGGCATGCCCTTTGGGACCTGGTCTATGCGAACATGGTGTGGCCGTCACTGCACTATAGTGCAGTGAATGTGGTCCCTTACGCGCAAGGCATGGTCCGCGACTACTGGAATCATTTTGTAATCGCAAAGAGCGGCTTTCGCTGGACAATCGTCACCGCGGCAGTCCTGATCACGCCCTTCCTCTTTGTCGCCGCTTTACCCGCCCTGTTACCGGCTCTCGCCGCCCGCTACAGAAGGAACACGGGGCGGCCGGAAATTGTACTTTACTGGCTGTGTGGTTGGGCGTTGTGGCTGTCGGAGATTCACCGCAAGGATATCTGCCATCTTGTATTTGGATCGCCGCTGCTGATGATCCTTTGCATCCATTATCTCGAGCAGTACCGGGCGAAGATCGCCGATTTAGCATTGCAGGTTCTTGCTATAAGCGCCGCCTGTCTGGCTGGCTTCAATCTTTTCCTGGTCTTGTCCGCGCGTCCCACGGCAACTCGGGTGGGTTCAGTAGCGGTATTCAAAAACATTCCCGTTCTCGCGTTGTTAGACGACAAGGTAGCCCCTGGTAACGAAATCTTTGGCTACCCATATTGCCCCATGTACTATTTCCTGTCCGCCACAACGAATCCCACACGCTACGGCGCGCTCGTATACAACTTTGACACTCCCTCCCAGTTCGCGGAAGTAATCCGGGTCTTAGACCAGCGCCGGGTAAGGTACGTGGTGTGGGACACGAACTTCGAAACCAAAGTGGTCCCGGCTATGTTTCCCGCATCGGCGCGCATGCCCCCTGGCGCGTTGATTGTCGAGCCTTACCTGGAATCGCATTACAAGCTGGTGAAGGAAGAGGATGGTGTCCGCCTCTTGGAGCGGAAGGGTCAAGGGCATGGAGACTAGCGGGAAATCAGCACCCGATCTGGAAGCTCACGAATGCTCTTGGACTAACGAGAGGGAGGCGACCGCACCCTATCCAGCAACGCGCGCGCCAATGGCAAAAGTGACGAAACGGGGATACATTCCGTATTTGATATTCGCACTCTGCGCCAGCCTGTACTTTCTTCCCTTCATGCGCCTCCTCTTGCAGGAGACGGATGAGGGGATACTTGTTTATGGCGCTGTTCGGATCGTTCACGGCCAGGTCTTCGCCCGCGACTTCTTTGAGATGGTGGGGCCAGGCACGTTCTATTG
>PLZN01000279.1 GCA_003152195.1 Acidobacteriaceae bacterium | reverse complement strand
CGGCTGACAGTGAATATTGGAATCGTCTTGGTGTTCGCAGCGTTCTACTTGAGATTCCTGAGGCGTCCATGAACAAGGGGCGACAGCTCCCTTTCGCTGCGATTGTGCAGACGCACTTCGACGAAGCACTCGCTGCAGACGGGTGATCTGTGGCTGTTCTTGAATCACCAGGCTCTGTGTTGACCCTGGAACCAGCCTCATAAACGCCGGAGGAGGATTTTGCCGCAGGCTAACTGCACCATGGCGATATAAATTTGATCTTCTGTGCAGCGAAGGCTTCTCGTCTCTATAACCGGCCATCCACAGATCCGTGCTCACCTGCATCGCATTTTGCGGCACAAAGCCCAAGCTACCGCGCAATGACCGTGCCATGCCGCGCACAGCCACGAAGGACGAGGTCACCAGTACAGCGCAGACGGCGATTTGGAAAAATCCATGACTACGGCCACATTGCAGCACTGGCCGGCCAGGCTGGCGCCGCCGCGCGAGAGAACAGGCGCACCCAATTCACGGCACGCCGCCATCGCGGCCAAAACGTCGGCATCGTCGCGGGGCACCACCAGGCCGATGGGCACCTGCCGGTAGTTGGAAGCGTCGGTGGCGTAGAGCGCGCGGGAGGCCTGGTCGAAGCGGACCTCGCCGCGAACGGTTTGGCGCAGCTGGGCTTCGAGTTCGCGGGATGCGGAAAAGGTTTCGTGGAGATGCGCCTCGCGGGGTGTGTACTGCAAGATGGGAAACGCAGATGGGGCAGCCATGGTCAAAGAGATGTTACCAAGACGGGCCGCTAAACTGCGCCGAGCCTGGGCTGCATCTTCGCCATCCGGTCATAAAGCCCCTGCAGGACAGTCACGGCTTCCTCAGCCGCCGCGCGATCCGGCACCTCGGTGCTGTCATTCCAGCCCGCATCCTCTCCGGCCTTGTTCAGCATCAGAACAATCCCGTCGCGCCTGGCCAGCACATTCAAACCTTTGTAGTTCAAACCGTACGTTACGCCTTCCTGCGGAATCAGCCAAGCGATCTGCCCGCGCACCGGAACAATACTCTCGTCCGACCAAAGCTGCCGTGCGGCATACCCGGTGCAGTCAATGATGGTGCGCTGTGGCAAAGCCGTAAGCTCCTGCGGGGTATGAAACTCCCGCGTCTCGATCGTCCCTCCAGCGGTTAGAAAATCACTCATCAACTGCCGCGCATAGTCCGCCACGTTGAAGGTCAGCGACGTCGTACGCCGCACATACTTGGTCGGAAACGGATGCGTTCCCAGGGGCAGATCATGGGATCGTGGAGTAAAATCCGAGATGCGGTCCATGTACTGAACATAGTCGCGTCCTTCCGGGGGATGATTAGGCGACGGGTTATCAGAAAGCGCGTACCGATCCGTCCACTCAACAGGAGTACCCGCGAAGGCGATATAGCTCATATACATTGCAAACGAAGTCCGCGCCATCGCCTCCCACTGCGCGGCAAACTCCGGAGCTACCGCCGAGCCAAGCGCGATCCGCGAATCCGGTGTCCACGAGCCCGTCGCGCGCACCGACCGCACATAGGGTGCTCTCTCCCTGGCATAGATCGTCACTTTCAATCCCGCCCGCTGCGCAGTCAGCGCTGCCGTCAGTCCCAGCGCACCAGCCCCGATCACCGCCACCTCGCGCANNAACGGCCGTGTACAAACCGTAATGCGGAAGATGCGGTCCATATCCGCCCGGATCGGGATGATCGGTCCGACAGCGTCATAGAACGGCAACGCCGGCGCTCCCGTCACCATGGGTGCCGTCACATGCCGCGTGCACCCCGACAAACCCATCGCGCTCAAGCCGGCAAAAGCCCCGGAACCCTGGAGGAAATTTCGACGATTGATCATGTGTGTCTTCCAGTAAGAACGTGGAATGCAAAAACGGCCTTGTGCCGGACAGCAGCATCGGTCACAAAAAACTGGGACGATTGTTTCCTGAACCGATTGTAAGTTCAAGTCGCTTGCTTGACTGCAATCAAATGCCCCCTTTGATCTATCGAGTGGCCTGGCGATCCGGTCGTTCGTTACATCGTGCTTGACCCAGATCCTGTGCACTACTTCCACCGTCATTTCAAAAAGTACCCGGCGCTGGAAATCGACCGAGGGGATTCAGCGCGAGACTATCTTGCGTTCGTGAATGCTGATCCAGGCGGCAATCCAGCGGACGCGGTAGGAACAAACTGGTGGGCATGTGTAATCGTTCCCCCGTCGAGCAAATGGTTCGTTCATGCTTTACGGGACTCTGGAAACAGCGGGGGGCATCTATGGATACCTTCGCAGTGGATAGAAAAGGATCTGGACCCCAAACTTGAGACACGGAANNTGGAGTGGACCCCAAACTTGAGACACGGAAAATAGAGACACACTGCAGCGAACGGAGGTTCGGATGGCAGCAGGCCGTGTTTTCAGAGAGGAATTTCGGATTGCGTTAGCGCAGCGGATATTGAACGGCGAGAGCGTATGTGCGCTGAGCAACGAGTTCAAGATCAGGCGTAGCGTGCTTTATCGCTGGCGTGATGGTTATCGCGAACGAGGGGCGGCCGGCTTGAGCCGGCCCAAGGGTCGTCCTTCGGGGAAGAGACTGCGGGGAGAGTATTCGGGGCGCTCAACCCATCCGGCAACAGCAGAGGCCGGATTCAGAAGTTCACAAGGCGTCAACCAGATAGCTGTGACCGCAACGGGTGGAGCGTCGCTGTCTTCGTGTCAAGCGCGGTATTGTAAGTGCTCTGCGGAGCCTTCTCGCAGCAGCCGTGTGATGCTGGCATCTCCATCTGCCCGCACTGATTCTTCATCATGCGGCAGCAGGCACGCTCTTGAGTGCTCATCCGCGCATCGGGAACCATGCACGCCATTGCCGGGGCCAGGCATGAAACCAGCAGCAGAACCAGAACACCGAATTGGCGAAGAAGACGCATTGCCAAGATACGACTACGTCCTTATAGGTATAGAGAGCAACCAGCGGCCTTAGCTTGGAGCAATTCCGGCCACAGCAGCTAGGCTGTCACCCCATTCTTGCTCAAGCTCTCCCGGGCCAGCAATTCCAAGACTCGTCCCCGGATCTCATCGCGCGTCCGCCGGACGGAATCAATCTTCTGATCCTTTGGGTCTGGCAGGGGCCAGTCGTCGCGGCGGAGGCCCGGTACATAGGGACAATCATTTCCGCAGCCCATTGTGATGAGCATAGCGGCATTCTGTGCCAGCTCCGCGGTAAGCTTTTGCGGTTTTGCGTCGCTGAGGTCAATCCCCACTTCACGCATTACTTCCACAACCACCGGATGCACGTGCGCTGCGGGCTGAGTCCCGGCAGAAATGGCAAGCGCTCGTTCAGGATCGGCAAACTGGTTAAAGAACGCAGCCGACATTTGTGAACGTCCTGCATTGTGTACACACGCGAAGATTACTTTCTGCATGTCGTCTCCATCGGTTCACCCGCGTCCTATCTCGTCGATTTCCTTCTGCAAGGCAAACGTGTCGAGGGTTGCAAGCGGCAGGCATAGAAAGAGGCTGATCCGCCGGTCCAAAGCTGAAAAGGCAGTCTTAAATGCCCGCTCGATCTCCTCCGGCGTTCCTTGGACCGCTGCGGGATCGGGTATTCCCCAGTGGGCCGTCATCGGTTGTCCCGGCCAGAAGGGGCATGCTTCCTTAGCGGCGTTGTCGCAGACGGTGAATACAAAGCTCAGTGGGGGCGAATTGGGCTTCGAGAATTCGTTCCAGGATTTACTGCGCAATCCCTCCGTGGGTAAGCGAGCGGCCTCAATCTGCCTGAACGCCTCAGGTCGAACGAAGCCAGCGGGATGGCTCCCTGCGCTATAGGCGGTGAAGTGAGGGGCCCCTTTGCGGTTCATGATCGCCTCGGCCATGATAGAGCGGGCGGAGTTGCCGGTGCAGAGAAACAGGACGTTATAGTGCGGCATTCAAGGTCCTTTCGGTAAGAAACGTAGTGCGAGCATGGTGCGGTCATCGCCGGGTTGCGCACCAGCGGTGTAACGAATCATGGTGCGCCGGATTGTTTCCACCATCTCGGAAGGGAGTGCGTTTCTGGATTCAAGAAGTGCTTCGGTAAGGCGGTCCATGGCAAACTCATTTCCGGCTCCATCAATCGATTCTATGATCCCGTCCGAATAGAGGAACAGCGTACTTTCTGCGCTGACACTTCGCTTCAGGCTGGTGAAATCGGTTGAGCAAAACATCCCGAGAGGTAGATTCGCAGCTGCAATCATCTCAACTTGAGCACCTTCGACAAGTAGAACTGGGTTGTGACCGGCGTTGACGAGTTCCACCTTCCCGCTGCGGTCTGCTTTGCCCAACACTAACGTCGCGAAGTGAGCAGGAAGTGTGCTCTGGCAAAATGTATGGCTTGCAGTCGTGACAACCTCTTCGATCGTCCGTTGTGAGGGCAGCAGCGTGCGAAGCGCGGCATGTAAATGGGACATCAGCATGGACGCTGCCAGCCCTTTACCCGAAACGTCTCCAAGTGCGAAGTAGAATGCGTCGGCTCCGGCTGGGATCAAGTCGACATAGTCGCCGCTTACAAAACCAGCTGCCTCGTAGGAAAACGCAACATCCCAACCACTAAGGCAGCAGTGCCGCTCAGGAAGCAAGCTCAATTGAACCTCCAGTGCGAATTCCAGCTGAGCTTGCAACGCTGATTCAATGTGGCTCGGGGTGGTCACACACTCGCCTCTGTAGTGGTAATTGCCAGCTTGATCGCGCACCCCTTCACGAGCAGCAGGCCGGGCCACAGCAGGACTTCGCGGCTGCGATTCCCGGTTTGACTGCGTAGACCTTCACGCTGGCGGCCGCTGCGTTGACGTCGTGCTGCGAAAGTAGCGTCGCTAACTCCTCATGCAACGAAGCCGATTTGCCCGGAGCCGGCGCATTGGTAGCGGGAGTGCAGCAGGCCTCTTTGAGAGGTTGGAATGGATTCGCCGCATCCATGGTGGGCGAGCAGCAACCGGCCTGATTTTCGACTTTGGCATAGGCGTTGAGATCGGCGCCGCTGTCCACAATCTCCACGTGTTCAAAACCAGCAGCGAGCAGCCCCTGGCGATAGGCGTTGATGTGGATGGCTCCCGCGATGCAGCCCACATAGGCGGCTAGGCTCCGCGCGACGGCGGCCGGCAATTCACCCTTGAGCGCGATGTCGCTCACCGCCAGGCGCCCGCCGGGCTTGAGAATCCGTGCAATCTCACGGAAGACCGCAGGCTTGTCGGGAGCAAGGTTGATGACACAATTGCTGATAACGCAATCGACCGATGCGTCCGCGAGGGGGATCTTGTCAATCGTAGACAGGTGAAATTCGACGTTCTGATAGCCACCTGCCAAAGCATTCGCCTGTGCGCGTTCGATCATTGCCGGAGTCATGTCGATACCAATGGCGCGGCCTCCCGGGCCAACCAGTTGGGATGCCAGGAATACGTCCAAGCCCCCGCCGGAGCCGAGATCGACGATCACTTCGCCCGGTCGAATCGACGCAATCGCGGTGGGATTTCCACACGAAAGCCCCATATTGGCGTCAGCCGGGATGGAGGATAGTTCCTCGGCGCTGTAACCGAAGGCCTCCGCAACCGCTTGCACGCCCGCGTCATTATTGGAAAGTGTGCTCTCCGCCACTGCCGCGTATTTTGACCGCACCGATTCGAGCAGTTGTTCCGCCATGGTTTCTCCTGATATATATGCCAAGACGACTATATTATCGTTGGACACATTCGTCAATACATATATAATTATGACCATGACGGCAAAAGCAAAAGCGTTCAGCATCGAGCGCTTCTTTCAGGCTCTCGGCGACAGTACACGCCTCCGGCTCTTGAATCTCATGGGAGATCAGGAAATCTGCGTCTGTTATTTCGTCGAGATTCTGGATCAACCCCAACCAAAAATATCCCGGCACTTGGCCTACCTGCGCAGCGCCGGAATCGTAGCCGCACGGCGGGAAGGCAAATGGATGCATTACCGCATCGTGATGCCGCCGAACATCGGAGCCGCACAGGTTCTTCAGCAGACTCTGGCCTGGCTTCGAGAAGAACGCGCGATGCAGGCTGACCGTACCCGGCTGTCAAAGGCATGCTGTAGTCCAGAGAAGTTCGTGGCCCTGCAGGGTGCACCTCTGCCCACGTCAATCGATCCAGTCACAGCTTCCGTGTCGAGGTGATTATGTCCAGTGTCCCCTACACCCAGGGCCAGGTGTGCGCACCGTTACCGCGCAAGAAGCTGTCATTCCTGGACCGATTCCTCACCCTCTGGATCTTTCTCGCAATGGCAATCGGAGTCGCACTTGGGCACTTCATTCCGGGATCGGCGGCCTTTGTAAACCGCTTCCAGGTGGGGACAACCAATATCCCTATCGCGATCGGGCTCATCATTATGATGTATCCGCCCCTGGCGAAGGTGCGCTACGAGAAGCTTGGCGAGGTTTTCCGCAATCGCCGCGTGCTGGGCCTGTCGCTGCTGCAGAATTGGCTGATCGGCCCGACTCTGATGTTCTTGCTCGCCGTCATCTTCCTGCGCGGTCAGCCGGCCTACATGCGTGGATTGATTCTTATTGGAATCGCTCGGTGTATTGCGATGGTTTTGGTCTGGAATGAACTAGCGGGGGGCGACACGGATTACGTTGCCGGCTTAGTGGCACTTAACAGCGTTTTCCAGGTCGTTTTTTATAGCCTCTATGCCTGGGTGTTTATCACGATTCTGCCAACATGGTTCGGGTTAGGTGGGGCGGTCGTAAATGTCGGCATTGGCCAGATTGCTCAGAGCGTTTTTATTTACCTGGGCATTCCTTTTCTGGCCGGAATGCTGACTCGGTTTTTGCTTGTCCGGGCCAGAGGAGAAGAGTGGTATCGGACGAAGTTTATTCCGCGCATCAGCCCATTTACACTTTTCGCCTTGCTCTTCACCATCCTGGTGATGTTCAGTCTCAAGGGCGACCTGATCGTAAGACTTCCGTTCGATGTCTTGCGGATCGCGGTGCCGCTGCTGATTTACTTCGTCGTCATGTTCCTGGTCAGCTTTTGGATGGGCCGTAAGCTGGGTGCTGACTACGCACAAACAGCCACGCTCGCTTTCACGGCGGCGGGTAACAATTTTGAATTGGCGATTGCCGTCTCAGTGGCAGTCTTCGGTTTGAACTCAGGTGAGGCGTTTGTTGGGGTGATCGGTCCCCTCATAGAGGTTCCCGCGCTCATCGGCCTGGTCAATGTAGCGTTTTGGCTTCGCCAGCGCTATTTTCTCCAGGCAATTAGTCTCGCTGACCAAGCGTCCATCAAGGTGTGAACAGGGATTCCGATTGTTCATGGAAAAGTAAGCTGTTATACGTTGACGCGCTGCCTGGACCGCTTCAAACTCCGGTTCGATGCCGCCTGCCTTTCTCGATAGCCGAATAGGGCTTCCACTCGCTAATAGTACAAGACCCGCTGGCTATAGCTTCCTTCAAGCGCTTCGTGTCCTGTTCAAGCTGGTCCTCGTTTTTGAAGATCTGGCGCAAGAAATCGAACAAGAGCTTCCTGTTCGATTCCCTTGGATTCGCAATGCGATAGAAGACGCGATAGCCGTCACGGCGGTCCAGTACCATTTCCGAGTTCTTCAGGTAGGCAAGATGCCTGGAGACATTCGGCTGTGAATTCTCGAGGACGTATTGGATGTCACAGACGCAGAGTTCGCCATGCAGCAACAGATTGACTATCCGTAACCTGTTCGCGTCCCCAAGCGCTTTGAATATCTGTTCTACGTCCATCATTGATCGAAACCGTCACCCTGATCAGCATACAGCGTATCGTGAACTCTCTCTTAATACCTATGTGCGCATACAGGCATGGACCTGGGGCGCTACATCTGCGGAAATATTTGGATCGCCCCGGAATTCATCCCTTTTTCATATTCAGTTAACTAATGTGTCTATGCGTACAGACGCATAGACACATTCGCTGTTTTGTTTAACCGGCAGCATTGTGGGTGCATTAAGAGGCTTCCTATGAGTATTAAGCTCCTTCCAGCCGTTGTCCTCGCGGCATCTCTCCTGACCGCATCTGCGCAGAAACTCACTGGCGCAGGCTCAACATTTGCCTATCCTCTCTATTCGAGCTGGGCAGGCAACTTCCAAAAGACGCATCCCAACGTTCAGATCAACTATCAGTCGATTGGCTCTGGCGGCGGCATCCGCCAACTTTCCGCAGGAATCGTGGATTTCGGCGGTACCGATGGGCCGATGACGGATACTCAGTTGGGAGAGGCACGCAACCATCTCGGCACAGACATCCTTCACTTTCCGACGGCGCTCGGCGCCGATGTGCCGACCTACAACGTGCCCGAGGTTTCGGCTGAATTGAACTTTACGCCGGAGGCGCTCGCCGGCATCTTCCTGGGCAAGATCACAAAATGGAACGATCCGGCTCTTCAGAGCGCAAATCCCAACGTCAAGTTACCGGGCAGCGACATCGTAGTTATTCATCGTTCTGACAGCAGCGGCACCACTTACGTTTGGGTGGACTACCTCTCGAAAGTCAGCCCGGAGTGGAAGAGCAAAGTTGGTGTTAGCACGTCCGTAGGCTGGCCGGTGGGATTGGGTGGCAAATGGAACGAGGGGGTCGCCGGATTGGTAAAGCAGACACCGGACTCGATCGGCTATGTCGAGCTGATTTATGCGATACAGAATCGCTTGCCCTACGGGAAAGTGAAGAACGCGTCCGGGTCGTTCGTAAAAGCGGATCTCGATAGCGTTACAGCGGCTGCCGCTGGTGCAGTCAGCAACATGCCTGCCGACTTCCGGGTATCCATCACAAACGCTTCAGGCAAGGCGGCTTATCCGATCTCGAGCTTTACGTGGCTCCTGGTGCCAAGGCATATGGCCGATAAAACCAAAGGGGCAGCGCTCAAGGCTTTCCTCATCTGGGGGTTGACTGAAGGGCAGAATCTGACTGCGCCCCTCTCCTATTCGCGGGTTCCACAGAGTGTCATAGCCAAGGAAATGCAGGCCATTCAACAGCTTCAGTACTAGGGGAGCTGTCAGGCACGAGCGGCTGCTTGCGCCCTCTCTGTGCAGTGGTGAACTACCGGACAGCTCGGGAACGAAGGGAGAACTAACAAATGTATAGCAAATCCAGAATGCTCTTGATCGGGCTGGTAGCGTCTGCAACTCTCACTCTTCTGTTCACAGTGGCCTGCAACTACTCGGAAGACGGAAAACCGCCAGAGGAGCCTAAATTCGCCACAACGCAGATTCGCACATTTAGCGCGGCCGGGAGCACATTCATTGCCCCACTCATTTCCCGCTGGAGCGCCGATTATGAAAAAGCGCATCAGGTGCGGGTCAACTACCGCTCCATCGGCAGCGGAGCCGGACTCAGTGAACTCAAACAGGGCTTGCTGACTTTTGCGGCCAGCGACGCGCCACTCGGCGACGATCAACTGAGAGGATTGCCTCCCCTCGTGCAGGTGCCTGTCACTGCTGGCCCCGTCTGCGTGACTTACAATCTTCCCGGCTTAAGTGTCCCTCTGAGACTCAGCGGCAAGACGCTGGCGGCGATCTACGCTGGCAGCATCACTCGCTGGCAAGATCCTGCAATCGTTAGGGAGAACCTCGGCATCAAAATGCCTCGCGCGGAGATCATTGTCGTCCACCGCTCGGACGGAAGCGGAACAACCAGCATCTTCACCAGTTATCTCAGCAGTGTCAGCCAGACTTGGTCGGAACAATTCGGCCACGGCCTCTCTGCCAATTGGCCGGTTGGGCTTGGTGAGGACGGGAGTTCAGCCGTGCTGAGCACAGTTAAGAAAAGTCCGGGAACCATCGGCTACCTGGAACGCAGCTACGCCAAGGAAGGGGGAGTTCCTGTCGCCTCGATTCAAAACAAGGCCGGCGAATTCGTTGTTCCCAGTCCCGCGAGTGCGTCTCTTGCGATCAGTGCATTCGAGGAGGAACTTGGAAAGGATCTTCGGGCACCTATTGTTAACCCGGCGGCGACCGCCAAGGGAGCGTATCCGATCTCCGGGCTGACCTTCGTCCTAATCCCTCGGGACAACCACTCCGCAGGAGAACAACGAGCGTTTAGAGACTTCATCGCATACTCGCTCTCCACAGGTCAGGATTCCGCTGAAGAACTCTCCTATGCGAGGTTGCCGGTTTCGGTCCTGCAGCAAGGTCGAACTCTGCTGGCTCAATTGACAGAAAACGGCCAGCCGATGAAGTGATCTCTGTCAACCGCTTGCCATTCCCGTCGACGGAACACCACGTCGCCGTTCGTAAGTTCCGGTTGCTTCTGAGACCTTGATTAGAGGGTCAATACAGGCCACCCGAAGACAGGTCCCGGATTTCTTGGTGCTCAATTTGTGCAGTTCGGATTTCGAGGATTTTGACCGCGTCGCCGCCTAGTTCAACGGAAGAGGCGATTTCTCGCCAACTGGGAATGCACCGGCAGCTCGCTCTTAAACCCCGAGTAGCCGACAATCCGACCTGAACCCGCAGAAAAGGGCCGATGGGACCGAAGACTGTGCGGGTATAGGAGGCTCATAGCGCGGCGACGGGACAAGCCCCCGCGCCCTTTCATGTGGGGTTCACTCAGGATTGCATATCTCTCGGGTTACAAGGCGTCCCAATGAAAGTAGCGGTGTGCTGGTGTCTTGCTGCGAACTTGAGCTAACGGGATAGAGATCTACGGAGACATAGATGAAATTCAACGGAGACCCGCTCGGTCTTGTGGTTTTTTTGATGATGACGGCCGTCGTTGGCGGAGCTCAAACCGAGCCCACGCTGGAACGTGCCACCCCAGCGGTCTTGGAGGCATTTCAGACACACGACATCGTAATGCTCGGTGAAATGCACGGCAAAACGTTCGCGGAGGCGTCGGCATACACTTTGTATCCACCTGGAAATTGCAAAATCTCAGCCAAATCGATTTTCTCACATCTTCCAGACGGGACGTACCTTACTAAAACACTTACAGTTACAAAGGTAAAATGACAATCTGCTAGGGGTCGAAAGTCATTTCACACGGTCATCGCACCCCAGGCGCTTCCTGGAACCCGCGGTTAACGCGAAGTGTCCACGTAAAAATACGTGCACACTTAGATCCCCCTCTCAAAACTCAATCCTCGAAACGGACCCCACGTCAAGACGATGTGGAGAGCTATCCGAGGGCCGCGGTGGAGCGGGCGATGAAGGTTCAGGAAGTGATATTGCGGGCNNGCTACGACGGGTTGATGGACCGGCGGCGCGGTGTGCCCTGCAGTAAGTGCGTGCCGATGGCTCAGGTGGAGCTCATGATCGCAAGTTATGTCGCCCTCTTACCGTCCAAAGTACCCCGCCGAACGGGAGCGCCCTAGACATTCGCTGGCTTGCCACTCGCAGTCGCCGTCTCTCCCTTTCGCCTGAATTTGAATAGAGTGGATATCAAGCCGAGTGCGGCCGAGCCCAAAATTATGCCAATCGATCCCAGCGGACCGGGCCTTGCCGACATGAGCAAAACGGTTCCGCAGACAATCCAGATTCGGACACTCGCCGAGAGCTTTAGAAAGGGACTCCTCAGCTGGTCGGTCAGGCTCGATTCTTTCGTCGCGCCTTCGACACAGGCGCGGCGGATGGCGCGCAACCGCGTGCCCGTCAGCGCACCTAAGAGTGCAAAAATGAGGACCCCCGCAACGGCTAGTTTGGGCCACGCGAAAGCCCATGCGGCTAGACGAGCCGTGAGGTAGGCACCTGTAATTAGCACGATGGCCAGCGAGACTATCCCCGGCACGGTCAGGCCCGGCACCGCACCGAGCCAAAGTCGAGCTTCGTTAAGGCTTGGTGTTCGCCTCATTTGATAGAGCATCCATGTTTCGGTGGCGATACCGGCTGTAAGTGTAAGAACGGCGACAACATGTACAGAAAGAACCGCTGTATATGGTGTCATGAGGATACTTTGAATCGCGGGCGCATTGCGCTTATATGTTGGCGGGAGCGCCGCAAAACTTGGCGGCAGTTGGCCTCACTTTGCCCAAGTATGGCCGCAATCTCTGTGTACTCATACTCAAACACTTCTCGAAGAAGAAAGACAGCTCGTTCAACGGGTGTCAGGCGTTCGAGCAAGACGAGGAAAGCCATGGAAAGCGACTCATCGACACGGATGACGCTCAGCGGATCGTTTGCGGGATCGGTAACGATTGGCTCCGGCAGCCATTGGCCGACGTATTTTTCTCGCTTAACACGCGCAGACTGGAGATGATTGATGGACAGACGGCTAATGATGGTGACCAGAAACGCGCGCGGGGATCGGATGTCGTTATCGGCGGCCTGCTGCCAGCGGATGAACGTCTCCTGAAGCATATCCTCGGCGTCAGCCACAGTCCCCAACATCCTGTAAGCGACAGAGGACAGGAGACCACGATACTGATCGAAGATTGCGAGTTGGACGGGGCCGTTCGGATCGTGTGTCTGCACTTCGTCTGAAGTGCCGGCGTCGGCATTCCTCCGCATAATCTCTTGACTCCCAAATCTGACC
>PLZN01000389.1:7928-8985 GCA_003152195.1 Acidobacteriaceae bacterium | reverse complement strand
GGGGTAGCGAAGTGGAGGGATCTGCAGTCCCACTCTGGGCCGCAAACAAACTGTCCTGAAAATAACCCCATCGTTACCACCTCCTGCAAAAGCAACGAGCCCCCGGCCAGCGCCGGGGGCTCGCTGAAGGTGCTCCATCGTTACTGTTTGGTGTTGTCCATCGTGATGCCGCCAGGCGTTTGCTGGTTCTTNNCCGCACTCCAGGTCAGCCTTGCGCCGGTACAACAAGCTCAGATACGACATCGCGTCATCATACCCGGGACGCAGATTGACGGCTTGCTGCAACGCCTTGATGCCCTCGTCCACCACGGGTCCGTTCTGCTCTGCCAGCTTCTGGCATGCAGCCTTGTCCTTGATCGGGTCGCCATTATCCTGCAGGCCGAGGCTGGTCCGCGTCTGGATCGCATTCCTGTAGGCAACCCGCCAATCGATGACGCCAATCGTGTAATGGGCAACCGGGTCATTCGGATCGACCGTGGTGACCTTTGTCTGCCATTCCTTGGCCTCCGTGGTCTTGCCCGTATTCAGGTAGACCGCGGCGATTCCCTTCAAGGCATTCAGGTCATTCGGATCCTTTGCCAGCACCTGCTGATAGGCATTCACGGCCAGATCCGCGTTCTTGTGGTTCTCGGGAGTATTTGCATCCGGAACCACCTGCTGCGCATATGCCGTAGCGAGATAGAGAGGGGCCATCTCCAGCCCCGGGTCCAGCCGTTCTGCGTTTTGGAAGTGGTCGATTGCCTCTTCGAACCGGGCGTTCTTGTACGCTTGAACGCCTTTGTTCAGTTGATCACGAGCTTCCAGCTTGCTGCACCCGGTAACCATGGTCAGCAGCGACAGGAAGGCGACCGCCAGCACCGGAAAATATGCTATCCGCTTCATTCCGCTTCTAATCTCCTTATGAGCGCCAGGATCCGCCTGACCTCGTACCAGCTTACGCGAGCCAGCAACTTGAGAGGAAAAAACTCCGCGCTGTGATTGTAATTGGTTTCAGCCAACTGGCAAGCCCCGCAGAAAAAACAAAGTCCGCGGCTGCCCAATGAGCAACCGCGGACCC
>PLZN01000389.1:0-7905 GCA_003152195.1 Acidobacteriaceae bacterium | reverse complement strand
AGGTTGAAGGACGAGCCCACCATGGCCCAGCCTGCAACAACCACCCCAGCTCTACTGCCCCGCTTCTACCTTCGGCGTGATGAGGCCAATGTGATCCACACCCGCCTCATGGCCGATATCGAGAACATCTGCCACTACTGCGAAGTCGAGATCTTTATCCCCTTTGACGAACATCACCTTTTCCGCACGCGTGGCAAAAATTCCTTCCAGCTTATTCAATAGATCGCTGTGGGAAATGTCCGTCTCATTGATCTTGTAGCCCGGTACACCCCCGCCAGGACGATGAGAGATCTGCACCACGATGGTGCGGTCATTGTCCTGTTGCTTTTGCGGATCTTTTGGCGGCTGCGGCACCAGAGCATCGAGCCCTTTCGGGGTCACCGGCGTAATCACCATGAACACGATCAGCAACACCAGCAAAACATCGATCATGGGGGTTACGTTGATGCTTGAATTGAGCCCGCCACCACCACCTGTATCGAATGCCATTTTCGTCCCTCGTTTTCTTTGGCTCAGCCTTTGCGCCGGGCTGTGTTCCTTAACCGTTTAGCGATTGGTCCGCCAGCTTACTGTCCGGCTGGTGGAGTGGCAGCTGCAGGCGCGGCCTGCTGGTCCTGCCGGCGGTCGGTCAGTAGACCTACCTGGTCCACACCCGCGGTGCGCACGTCGTCGATCGCGTCCATGACTGTGCCGTACTGCGCCCTGGCGTCTGCACGCATAAAGATTTGCTTTTCTGTCTTGTTCTGCAAAAGATCGGCCACCTTCGGGCCGAGATCCGCCATCGAGATCTGGTTTTGTCCGAGGTAAACCTTGTCATCCCGCGTAACCGCCACAACCACCGCGTCTTCTTTATCGGCATCGGGCATCGAGGTCGGGTCGGTTACTTTGGCCAGTTCAATGTTTACCTTGTTCTGAAGCATGGGTGTGATGACCATGAAAANNACGTCCACCATCGGGGTGACGTTAATGTTCGAATTGACCTTGGCGCCTTCGTTCCTGACTACGATTCCCATTGTCTGTGCTCCGGGGGTTGAGCTGCTCTAGGCTTCCCCATCTAAGATGACTTTCCTGAAATCTCTCCCGGCCGGGCGCCCAGCGGGTGCTGCGCTGGAGAGGGCATGGCGCTGGCCTTTTCACTTCTGGTGTATATACCGATTGACCGATTCCGTCGTGGCTTTTCCTCAAGAAAAGCCGCACCTCACTATACTCGCCAGCACAGAGTAGAAGTGAAAATGTTTTAACCGTACCTTTTCTGAACTCTCTTCGCAACCCCTACCCATATTCTGATTCGGGACCGCTGCGGGTTCTGAGGAAAACCACCGGGCTGGAACGGCTTTTTTAGTCCGTTCCAACCGGTGCCGGATTCTCGCTGAAGAGTGCTTGCAATGCAGGGGCGCCTTTTAGCGGCGGTGGCTCTGCTTGATAAAGTAATCGATCAGTTCGCTGGAGGAGTTGTCCATCTCCACATCGAAGGCTTCCACCTTGCCCGTGAAGTAGTTGAAGGTCATCACGGCAGGGATGGCGACGAGCAGCCCGAAAGCCGTGGTCACCAAGGCCTCTGAGATACCGCCGGCGACTGCACCGATACCGGAGGTCTTCTGCGTCGCGATCTGCTGGAAGGCGTTTAGGATACCTACCACCGTTCCGAAGAGCCCGATAAAGGGCGCCGTGGAACCGATAGTCGCCAGGCCGCCCAGACCCCTCTTCAGCTTGGCGTGCACAATTGCTTCGGAGCGCTCGAGAGCGCGCTTGCTGGACTCGATCTGCTCGTCGGTGATGGCGCCCCCACTACCAAAGTTGCGGAACTCCTGCAGGCCGGCCGTGACAACCTCGGCCAAGTGCGATTTCTTATTGCGGTCAGCAACCTTCACCGCTTCGTCCAGTTTGCCTTCCTTGAGAGCGCCGGCAACACGGGGAGCAAACTCGCGAGACTGCTTGCGAGCTGCGCTGAAGTACAGGGCGCGGTCGATAATCACGGCCAGCGACCAGATAGACATAATGAAGAGCACAGCGACGACTGCCCTAGCCGCGTTGCCCATGTTGTGCCAGAGATCCATCGGGGTGAATCCGACAGTTTGCCCCGAATCCTGGAAGAGGTACATGCCGAGAGCGGCCTGATGGGCTGCGAGTTGGGAGAGGTGAGCGAGAATCACTGAATCTTTCCTCCTACGGAATGACTACGTTTAGCTCTGAAACATCCAGATGCTAGCACCGGGTCACTTGGCTATGAAATGACCCGAAGTGGCCACGAGGTTAATTGCCGGCTACCACCTTTGGTTGAAGATGCGCCGGTACGCTGGGTTATCCACCGAGATTGAAAACTACGTTCACTGTAGTTTCGACTTCGACGGGGTCTCCATTGAGCAGATAAGGTCTGTAGCGCCAGGAGCGGACTGCATCCATAGCCGCTTGCTGCAGCATAGGAGGACCGCTGATAACCCTGAGATTCTGGATCGCACCATTCTTGGAAATTGTGGCCTGCAGAACTACCGTCCCTTGAATGCGGGCTGCTTTGGCGATCGCCGGGTACTGCGGTATGGTCTTGTCGAGCAAATTCCCGGCCATCACGCCGGAGGAGATGCTCAGCTTCTTGGGGGCCGCCGCTTTGACTGCTGGACCCGTCCCGATACCCCCAAGGATACCGCCCATAACGCCGCCCGCCGAACCGCCTCCCATGCCCTCCATGCCGGAAACACCGGCCATCGACGGCGGTGCAGCCGACTCCTTCACGTCCTTGATTGTTTTCGGGATCTTGCTCGGCGCCTGCAATTCATTGTTGAGCATCTCAGACTTGAGCTGAACTTTTACCGGTGCCTGGGGTGGAGGTGGCGGGGGAGGTGGCGGGGGAGGTGGCGGGGCTACCAGCAGCGTAGCCATCATCTGAGAGGGCAGAGATTCAAGATGAAAAAGCGGCCAGATGATCAGACCAATCAACACTGCGGCATTGAGGATGAGCGTAACGATCGACCAATACTTGCTTTTGGTCTTGATCATGCCCCCTGACTCCATTAACGAATCTTCAAACATCGCCTAACCTCGGGAACTCGTACTGTACCAACTTAGACACCGGCCGAGCAAAATTTGATCCCGAAGAGCTATTGGCGAATGGATGCAACCTGTGCAGGTGCCTGGCTCAGGCCTTGGCGCGCTTGCCCGCAGGCAAAGCCGCCCGCTTGCCCCGCTTGGCCCGCCAATCCTGATAGGCGACCAGCATGGGCGCGGCCACGGCGATCGAGGAATAGGTGCCGATGAGGATGCCGATCACCAGCGCAAAGGAAAAGCCGCGCAGGACCTCGCCGCCAAAGACGTAAAGCGACAGCACGGTGAGGAAAGTCAGCCCCGAGGTTAGAACCGTCCGGCTAAGGGTCTGATTGATACTGCGATTCACAACGCTGGTCAGATTTTCCCGGCGAGAGATGCGCAGATTCTCGCGAATGCGGTCGAAAACGACGATCGTATCGTTCATCGAGTACCCGATCAAGGTCAGAATGGCCGCGATGACCGTCAAGGTAATTTCCTTGTCGAATAGGCTGAAGGCGCCCACGGTGATCAATGTGTCATGGAAGACCGCCACCACCGCGGCCACGCCGTAGATCAGCTCGAAGCGGAACCACAAATAGACCAGCATGCCGGCCAGGGAGTAGAGCGTAGCCAGCAAAGCCTGCTGACGCAACAAGGCGCCCACCTGGGGTCCGATAATTTCCTGATTGAAGACGTGGAAGCCGGAGAGATAGGCACCCTGCTTCAGCTGGGCGACGACCGCCGGATCGGCCACGCCGTTCAACTGGTCCATGCGGCTGAAGATGCCGCCAAGGTCGCGGTCGCGGTGATCCAGAATGGCTGCCGCCTGCTGGGCATATCGCTGTGAGGCGCCGCCCGTGCTCGCCAGTTGCTCGGGGTCACTCTGCTCCAAAAACTGGGCCAGTGCCGCCTTGCCGGCGTTGTCCAAGTCCAGCTTTCCCTGGTTTGCCGCGGCGCTTCCCGCGTTCGCATTCAGCGCGGCCACAATAGCCTGTCGCCCCGCGTCGAGGGCCGCATCCTGGGTCTCCTTCTGCGCCAGCGAAATAATCACCTGGTGTTTCGATGTGCCGTAACTCTGGATGCGGGCATCGTGGAGACCGGCACGGTCGGTCGCCTGGCGAATCTTATCCGTGTCCGCGGGTTGCTCGAACTGGACGTAGATCAGCGTGCCGCCGCGGAAGTCGACCCCCAGCTTAATGTGGTGCCAGAACAGAATCGACAGGATGCCCGAGACGCTGAAGACCAGCGAAAAGGCGAGGAAGTACCACTTTTTCCCCAGCCAATCAACGTTAACGCCACGAAACAGTTCCACTCGAAAAACCCGCCTTGCTCATGCGCGAGCCCCGGGGCCCCTGCGCGTCAGAAATATTTTCACCGGACCGGCCGGCGCCGCCGGCACTACCCGATGGAAAGTGCCTCTCCGCGCTGCTTACGCCTGAGAATCGAATCAAAAATGTGGCGCGAGACAAAGACCGCGGTGAATAGGTTTGCGAACAGACCAAAACTCAGGGTAATCGCAAAGCCCTTGACTGGTCCGGTGCCGAAAAGAAACAGGATGAGGGCCGAAACGATGGTCGTCACGTGGGTATCGAGAATCGTGACCCAGGCATGCGCGAATCCCTGGTCGACGGCCGCCGCCGGGACCTTGCCCGCACGCAGCTCCTCCCGGATGCGCTCGAAGATCAGCACGTTCGAATCAACGCCCATGCCGATGGTCAGAATCACACCGGCGATTCCCGGCAAGGTCAAGGTGGCCTTGGAAAACCCCATAAAGCCGAGCAGGATGACCAGGTTCAGAATGAGGGCCAGGTCGGCATTAATGCCTGCGCCGTGATAATAGACGAGCATGAAAATCATGACCGCCAGCATGCCGATCACCGAGGCGAGCACGCCCTCACGAATGGAATCCGCGCCCAGCGACGGTCCGACAACACTCTCCTGCAGGTAATGAATGGAGGCCGGCAAAGCGCCGGTGCGCAGCATCAGGGAAAGGTTTTGCGCCTTTTCCTTGCCTAAACCGGTAATCCGGCCCTGATCGCGGATGGCCTGCTGGATGTTAGCCGCCTCCTGCACCCGGTTATCGAGCACCACCGCCAACGACTTGCCGATGTTCGTGCTGGTGAACTGGTAGAAACGGTCGCCCGCGTTGCGGGTGAGAATAAACGTAGCATCCGGCCGGCCATTTTCGTCTACCGAGGGCTGCGCATCGCGGAAGTCGTCGCCGGCCACGACGGGAATCCTCTGCAAAATATAGTATTGCCCCATCAGTTCCGGCTCGGTGCCTCCATAGGCCATCACAACATTGTCCGGCGGAACCGTTCCCCCGAGGCTCTGCGCCGCCGCCTGCTCGGTGGCGAACGGCCCGCCCACTACCAGGTGAATCTCCAGCCGGGCGGTCGACTGGATAATGTCGTGGACCCTGCTGAGGTCGTCCACACCGGGCAACTCCACCAGGATCTGGTTCGTACCCAGGTTGTATTCCTGAATGGTTGGCTCGGTCACTCCGAGGGCGTCAATGCGGGTGCCGATGGTATCAATCGCCTGCTGCAGCGCATGCTGCTCGATCGTCTGCACCTCTGTCTGGTTCATGGTGAGGGTCCAGGTATTGTTGATCCCGGAACTCACGGTGTACTGGTTGCCGTAGCGCGAGTCGAGCAGGCTGCGCACGTCGCTGGAACGGTCCGGGGGGGTGCCCTGAATCTGGATCACCTCAGGCTGCTTAGGGTCGGGCTTCAGCACCGAGTGCGCGGCGAACCCACCCTGCTGCAAATCGGCTTGCACCCGGGCCACAGCATTATCCGTCTCCGCACCCACCGCTTCTTCCACCATCACCTGCAACACCAGGTGGATGCCGCCCTTGAGGTCAAGACCAAGGTGGATGCGGTCGGTTAACGCCGTCTTCCAGGCATTGAGGCCAATTCCCTTCGGAATTCCGAAGATGCCATAGACGAAGACAAGGAGAATCGCAAGGATCAGGACGGTTGTGCCGATTGATTTATTACGCATGGGATTCGCAATCAGGGTTTCCCGCCGGGCTTACTGTCTGCCCCGCGAGATACGGTTATTTAGCTTCCTCTGAGTTGGCCGTCACGGAAGCGATAGCACTCTTGATGACTTCTAACTTGATATTGTCCGGTGGGACGCGCAACTGGACCGCGTCCTCCTTGATCGAGATGACGGTTCCGCGCATGCCGCCGGTGGTCGTAATGCGATCTCCGGGCTTCAGGTTTCCCAGCATCTCCTGCCATTGCTTCTGCTTTTTCTGGTTGGGCCGCACCAGCATCAAGTAAAAAACGGCAATGATCAGTACAAACGGGAGAAAGGTCACCAGGCCGGGCGGGATGAGTGGAGCCAATAACAACGAAGTGAAGGTCAACGTACCATCCTCTGATCGAGTCGATCCACCGCCATTGGTCTCGCGGCAATCGTTCTCGCTGTCGGTTGCATCTGCCTAGTATTTCTTATCCAGCTTTCTACTACAGCCTATCTGCCCCGGTTTGTCTACTGGCCAGGCGGGAGGATTCCCTCTCGTGAGCCGCTCATCCGGCGGGAACACGGTCGGCCCGAGCACGCACCCGAGCCAGCAGCATAGGAAGAGTATCCGTCGCAATAGCATTTCGTACCGATCGCATCGTGTCAAGGTAGAAGGCCAGATTGTGCAGCGTGTTGAGCACTCCGCCGAGCGGCTCCTGGGCCGCCATCAGGTGGCGCAAGTACGCCCGGCTGTAGCGGTGGCAAACCCTGCAGGAGCACTCCGGATCGGGTGGTTCCGGGTCCTCGGCAAAGCGGCGGTTCTTGATGTTGAGGCGCCCCTGGGAGGTGAACAGCAGTCCGTGCCGCCCAGCGCGCGTGGGTATCGTGCAATCCATCATGTCCACCCCCAGCGCGGCGTACTCCACGATCTCTTCCGGGTAGCCGACGCCCATGACGTATCGTGGCTTGTCCGCAGGTAGCAGCGGCAGTGTGCTTTCGATGATCTCCCGGGTCGATGCCCGCGGCTCGCCCACGCTCAAGCCCCCGATGGCATAGCCGGCAAAATCCATGGCGACCAACTGCTCGGCGGAGTCGCGCCGCAGATCCGGATACATGCCGCCCTGCACGATACCAAATAGCGATTGGGTGGCGCAGGTCTGCCCCGGTTCTTCCCCGGGCCGATTCGAATGCGGGAGGTAATCTTCGCAGTGGTCGTTGAAGTGTTGCTGGCTGCGCCGGGCCCAGCGCAGGGTCAGGTCGAGGGATTGCTGGGCGCGCGCGCGGTCGGCCGGGTGCTCGGTGCATTCGTCAAAAGCCATGACGATGTCGGCGCCGAGCGCCAGTTGCACGTCCATGGAGTGCTCGGGCGAGAAGAAATGGGAGGATCCATCCAGGTGTGACCGGAAGTGCACGCCCTCTTCATTGACCTTGCGCAACTGGTTGAGGCTGAAGACCTGAAAGCCGCCGGAATCGGTCAGCATGGGCCGCGGCCAGGCGATGAAGCGGTGCAGTCCCCCCATGCGGCGGACCAGCTCGTGGCCTGGCCGCAGGTATAGGTGGTAAGTATTGCCGAGAATGATCTGCGCATCGAGTTCTTCGAGCAGATGCTGGGGGATCGCCTTGACGGAACCGGCCGTGCCGACCGGCATGAAGGCCGGCGTTTGCACCAGCCCATGAGGCAGCGTCATGGTCGCCCGCCTCGCCTGCCCATTGCGGGCTTCTATCTGGAAAGCGAGAGACACATCAGCGATTCTAGCCTGCGCTGAATCTTGCATGGCAGAAAGCACAACCAAGCCTGGATGAGATGTGGTACCCGAGGATCCCGACGTCTCGCTAGCAAAGTGTGCTGGGTACTTGGCTTAAACTTTGTCATCCCGACCGAAGCGAAGCGCAGTGGAGCGACCTGCGGTT
>PLZN01000286.1 GCA_003152195.1 Acidobacteriaceae bacterium | reverse complement strand
CATTTATAGTATAAATACTATAAATTAAGGGAGTGGCTTCACCCCCAAGGTCTCATATCGCTTCAATCTCCTGGGAGGGCGACTCGTGGAAGGTTCTGAAATCGTGGCCCAAACCGATTCGGTCAGACTTCGGCAACTCTCTACGCGAAATGCAGAACGGGCGGCCGGCGAAGTTGAATGTGCGGCCCATGCAATCCATCGGTTCGGGAGTGTTTGAGCTGAAAGACTCGGATGAGAAGACCTGGTACAGAATGGTGTACCTAGCACGCATTGAAGACACAATCTACGTTTTGGATTGCTTTGAAAAGGACACGGCCAGGACAGAGCGCAAAGACCTGAACACGGCTAGGAGTCGGCTCTCGCAAGTGAAGCAACGGATTCTGGAGGAGCGATATGAAAAGCGCAAGCCGAGATAATAAGCCGGCTCACGTTACCCAGGGGGATATTTTCGACGATCTTGGCTTTTCCCCGGCGGAGACACTGGAGGCAAAGATTAAGGCGGACATCTGGCAGGCGCTAATACAGCATATTGAGGAGCATGGGTTCAGCCAAGGCTACCTCGTAAATACGCTGAAAGCGCATCAGCCAGACGTGAGCAACCTTCTCAAGGGAAAAATTTCCAAGATCAGCATTACGAAGCTGATTCAGTTCGCTCGCAGGCTCAATTTGGATGCCAGGGTCACGGTGACGTCTCCTCAAGAGGGAAAGAGCACCGCTGCATTCAATGCTTCAAAGTCAAGAGGAGCAGCAAACGCAAACACGACCTGATTCATGTTTGACGAGGAATCTCGACTCCCCAGATCACCTTTAGCCTTTGTCTGAGCGAATTTTAGCAATGGTTGAGCGAACCCAATGCCGGGCCGGGCGTCTTGTAGCGGGAGGTGGGGCAGGCAAAGGCCCGCGCAACGAAATGGTCTAGCTCGCCTTCCGATATCGACATTCTCATCATTTATGACGAGGCAGATTGTTCGCCGGCGCTTGCCTACGGAATGCATGAAGATTTCATTCAGCAAATAAAGATTGTGACGGGTTTACGTGTCCACCTTACACTTCTGACAAAAAAAGAAGAACAAGAAGGTGGCTTCATTGTACGATTTCGCGCCATGAGGTTCGACGCTCTGCTAAGTCGACCCTTGGTTCTCGCGGGCAAATCATTACCGAGTGTCGCAGATTCCCAATAGCCGTGAGAGCGGAGAGCAGTCACTTTCGCCGTGGATGAAAGCGCGCTCCCGGCTAATCACCAGCTGCAAAGGGGGGCTTTTTGGCACTGGCGCGGGTAGGCCGGATTTGCGCGGCAGGCGACCGTTTTTTGGGGCTGGGTTCTGTGCGGGAATTGGCGTGCGCCGCGGTACCACGCGGAAATCCCGTGGATTGACGGATTGTGAGACGGGTGGGAATTACCGTCGTCTTTTGCTTGGCCGATGGCGGCAGGTCCTCGACATGTGCGCGAAGAGCCTCAAAGGCCGCTCGAGCAATCGCCACGCGCGACATATTAACAGTGGTGAGAGGAGGATGAACGAACTCGGCTAAGTGAATATCGTCAAAGCCAATCACGGACACGTCCTCAGGAACACGTACTCCGGCTCGTATGAATGTCCGCAACACTCCAATAGCCGTCATGTCGTTTGAGCACATTACGGCGGTGGGAAGATTCTTGCCCCTGAGGAGATGTTCCGTCGCCCGAATGCCGCCTTCGAGAGTGTGATCTCCTTCGAGCAGCAGCAGCGGGTCGGGGATAATTCCAACTTCCTCGAGTGAGGAGAGAAAGGCAGCTTTCCTGAGTTGGCATGACAGCTGCTGTAATGGGCCACTTACGAATGCAATCTGCCGGTGCGTCAGCGCTGCCAGGTGCTGGACCCCTTCCCGGATACCTCTTTTGTAATCCACCGTCAGTGTGCTGACCAGCGGATTCGGGATGCCGGCGTCGATAAAGACCATCGGGATATTTCTCGAAGCTAATTCATCCAGCAGGGGAGCCTCAATGCCAAAGGTCATTACGGCGACCCCTTCAACACTCCGCTCGAGCAGGCGGCGCACGCACGTTCGCATTCGAGTGACGTCGTAGTTGGTGGAGCTGACCATGATGTCATAGCCGTTCTCGATCGCTATGTCTTCAAATCCCTGGATCAATTCAGGAAAGAACGGATTGGTAATCTCGGAAATCAGCAGCCCAAAGATCTTGCTTTTGCCGGAAACCAATGTACGCGCTTGCGTGTTGGGGTAATAGTTCAAATCCGCGATGGCGGCCAAGACTCGCTTGGCAAGTTTCTTATTGACCGACGGGACTCGATTTATCGTGCGGGAAACAGTGGCAATGGAAACCTTGGCACGACGTGCGACATCGCGTATGTCCAGTGTTTTCTTTTTCCTGGTTGACCGAGCACGTCGCGGAGAATCTGTCATCGTTATGGCAAGTGGGCTGGAACTGCTTCAGCCTGCGTAGTCTTTACAGGATTTGCCGCAATCCTACCAAAGTCGGATGAAACGGTAAAGCTTTTCCACAGCAAGCTCGATTGTTGCGTCGCCTTGATAGGGGGGATTGCGCGGCAGAGGTGTGCGGATCAGAAAATAAGCTGCTTTTTGGTGTCGCCGGTAAAGGTTTACCCGCCCATTTCCGCGCAGTGTTGCGCAGCGTAATTTCTTCCATGTAGGACCGTAGGGAGTCGTTTAAAAACTGCGGTCGAGATGAATAACTTAAGTACAAGCTGGGTGCGGTGCGCACTGGAATCGCTTCGCTTGACAGCGTAATATTACGAGGGAGAATGTATGACGTTTCCCATCAAAGTCTGCATCGTCTGCGAAGAAGAGTTTGAGCTGAAGCCGGATAAACCGGGTTTCGCCAACCGCTGCCCGGAGTGCAGCGCCCCCGAGGCAACTGGCCCCGTAGCCACGCAACGCATGGACGCAGACGAACGCAAGACCGTGACGGAAGCGAACGAGGCTCGGAGGCAAGCGATACGCGAGCTCCTTTATAGCCGCAAGTAGGCACCTAACCATACGCCAACCCTTTGGCTGCGCGTGGATCGAACACCGGGCAAATTACCCCTGCACGATCCAGAAAGCCACGTAGAGGCTTCTGGTCGCTTGTTGAATGAAGCCAAGTGCTCAGCGACGGCAACGCTAGCCACAGCACCAGAACGGTGGATTATGACGAAAACGATGACACAAGCGGCCGGCCTCGGAACCTTTGGCCTGTCTAGGTTGTTGAATTGATTGGTGGACCTGATCGGGATCNNCTCCCAGCTGCGCCACAGGCCCACAAAGGCAGAACTTCCTTTATTCTGCTGGAGCATGCCTAATCCGTCAAACGCTCCGCATCTGGCAACCACTCCCTCACAGTTGGCATCGGGAAAAGCAATGCTCCTATCCTTGAACCCCGTACGCATCACACTTCTGGTTCTGGCGTTACTCGGCACCGGCTGGCCCGCCTGTGCGCAAGCTGCCCAAGCCCCAGGCGCACCCACGGTTCCCGCAGTAGCGCCCGCGCCAGCAGGATTTCAGATGGCGAGCTTGCGTCCGGCACTAGGGAACGTCCAGGAGGCCATCGCCGGCCTCAGCATTGCGCACTGGAAGGCGCCCGCCGCGACCCGCGACGCCATCCAGCAGGACGTTGCCTCCATGCAGCGAGACCTCACCATCACGTTGCCGCCGCTCATGGCTCAGGCGGACGCCCCGGCTGGGAATGCTCCGGCTGCACTCTCCCCATCTTTTGCCGTCTTCCGCAATCTCGATGCCCTCTATGACGTGCTGCTTCGCGTCACCGAAACGGCGGCGCTCGCCGGCCCCTCCTCTGATGCCAGCAGCCTGGAAGACGCCCGCGCCGGTCTCGAAGACGGCCGGGGCAAACTTGGCACTTGGTTGCTCCAGTCGATCGGCTCCCAGGACGCCCAGATTGCTCGCGCCCGCGCCACCGTCGCCCCGGCGGCGCCCGCTCCGCCAGCCGCTCCCGCCAAGATTGTGGTCAACGATGGACCGGAAAATCCCAAACCCAAAAAGAAGAAGCCAGCCCCGGCCCAGGTACCTCAGTAACCTCCTCCAGTGTCCGTCTTTCCGGAGCCACTGTTCCTCTCACGGTGTCTAAGGTAAGAGAGCTTGGCAATGGCGATCAAGCCGTCGGGAGACGCAAGTGGCTCCTTCCTGTTATGTTATGGACAACTTTTACGTGCAGGCAGGCGTTGCCTTGGGAAATATAGCTAGCGTCCTTAGCGTACCTTCAGAAGAAGCCACGATCGTCTCTGAACTGAAAACCGGTTCAGAGCAAGCCTTTGCCTGGTTGATCGCCAAGTATCACCAGCCCATCTTCAGCCTGATCGCGCGCACCACTCCTGACCCGGCGGACGCAGCCGACCTGACCCAGGACGTCTTTATTAAGATTTACCGCGGCATCGGCGGCTTCAACGGAGACTCCAGCCTGCGCAC
>PLZN01000540.1 GCA_003152195.1 Acidobacteriaceae bacterium | reverse complement strand
CGCAACCATCTCTGGCGTCGCCCCTTTGGGAACGTGAGGACTCGCTGTTGCGGCCGCACCGGCGTCGGGATGGGTGCCCTCCGGCGGTTTAGCCTCGGCTTCAACAATCGTGCCAGCCGGGGCCGACGCACTCGGACATGGAGTGTACTTCGCGGCACCGCCTCCGGAGCTCCCCTGATAGACAATTCGGTAGATCCGTCCGGTCATATCGTCGGAAACGTAGAGCGATCCGTCCGGTCCGACCGCGAGGCCGCTCGGGCGATGCACGGCTTTCTCCGGTGACTCCACTGCCCCCGCGAAGCCATCGGCAAATATCTCGCACCCGCCGGATGCATGTCCGCCGGCCAGCGACTGAAAAACAACGTTGTAGCCACCTTGGGGATATGGCGCCCGATTCCAGGAACCGTGGAAGGCGATGAACACGCCGTTACTGTAATGGGCTGGGAATTGTTTCTGGTTGTAGTAAACCATTCCGTTCGGCGCCCAATGCGCGGGGAATGCCGCAACCGGAGCGATCCTGTTTGCGCAAAGGCCCACTTTTTTGCCGCCGTCACCGCCGTATTCCGGGGCAAGAACCAGCTTCTGCTGCACCGCGTCGTAATAGCACTCGGGCCAGCCATAGTCGCCGCCCTGTTTCAAGAGCAGCACTTCTTCCGCCGGCAGCGTGGCTTCCTGGTCCGGTTTGTAGAGATCCGGCCAATTCGAATGCAGCTGGTCTCGTCCGTGTTGAGTAACAAATACGCGGTGGCCAGTTGCCTCTATCCCAAAGCCTTCTCCGTTGCGTATCCCGGTGGCGTAGCGGTCGGCCGGCGAAAATATTTGGTTTGTCTTATTCGCATCGAAGCGCCAGATGCCGCCGCGGGTCTCCAGCTCCGTGCATGGGTTCGCGCCGGGTGATGCGAGTGTCCGATTTTTCAGCTGGCAGGAATTGGTCGCGGTGCCGACGTCAACGTACATGGTTCCGTCGGCGGTGATGACGAACGGATGCATGGGATGGTCGCCCCCGAGAGGCAAGCCGGAAACGACGGTAACAGGAGGTCCCTCCGGCACGATGGAGCCGGCAGATAGTGAATAGCGGACGATTCGATCGTTGATCTCCGCGTAAATCGAGCCCTTATACAGAGCGATGCCCGTGCCCCCGGCTCCGCCACTCTGGATGGTTTCACCAAAACGCTCCTGCACGTTGGCCTTTCCCGCGCCTTTGGTGTCTTGTAGGGCTACCAGAAACCCTCCTGCTGGCGGTTTGTCGCCGGGTGGGTAATAGTCGCCGGACCAGGTGTTGACGTATACAACTCCGCTGGGCGCCACCACTAAGTGACGAGAATGACCAATGTCATCGGCGAATACCGTCGCGCAAAAACCGGCGGGTAACGTCAAACCGCTGTCATCGCTCGGGCATGCCTGGCTCTTGGTTTCCGCACCTGGCGTGGAACCGCTCTGATCCGACGCCAACGAGCTACCTACACACAATGCGCCGAGCGCGGCGATGGCAGGCAGCAGAGTTCTACTCAATCCGGACAATCGCATGGAACACTCCCTCAAAGATCGACGACGCGAAAGAAAGATGTGCAATGATACGGAAGCTTACGTGGGGCATGTGGGGATTTTCCAGTAAGCTGGCGTCAAACCATTCGCGACCCCGGCAGACGCTGCTTTTTCAAGCGGTCGGCGTGCTGGCCTTTGCATTATTTGTCCTGGCGCTGGAGACCTTCCACAATCGAGTGGTCTCCGCAAGGATTTGGCTGGTCGGCCGCGGCTGGCTTTGTCAATTTCATGGGTTTTCTGGCGTTCTTCGCGGCAATCGAAAAAGGTAAGGTTTCGACGATGGCCGCGATGTCATCCCTCTACCCGGTGATCACCATCGCGCTGAGTGTCCTCTTTCTGCATGAGAAGGTAAGTCCGCGTGAGGGACTTGGCATTGCCTGTGCATTGCTGGCGGGACTGCTGTTGGCTGGGTAACAAGATTTTCTGATGAAGGATTATTCCACCTACAGCTTCTGGCTTGACGACTCGGGCGAGCCGTTGACGCCGCGCCCGCCGCTGACCAGTTCGGCGGATGTCGATCCTCGGCGCGGGCTACTCCGGCTTGTGGACGGCCTATTACCTGCTCCTGCATGAGCCACAGTTACGCGTGGCTGTGGTCGAAAAGGAGATCGCCGGCTTTGGCGCCTCGGGACGCAAATGGAGGCTGGTGTTCATCCAAGTTTCCGCTGACACCGGGAATGCTGGAGAAGTGTTTCGGGGCTGGGGCGGCGCGTGATCTGCTGCTGGCCATGCGCGAATCGGTTGCTCGCCGGTCTGATCACGAATCGGCAAACCGACCTGGAGACGCTTCCGCTGGCACAGAGGCGTTCCGCGAACTGGGAAATCGAACCACTGCGCTGGCTGGTTGTGCGCTATATGCAGGGCGCTCTTCTGCGCATCGATGAAGCAGCAGAGGCTGGTCGTCCACGCCCTATGGATGCCAAGCTTGCCGAGTTTCTGGGTAGACACTAGAGAGGGTTTCCCATCAGGATCTCCTCCTAAGCGAAGCGCTGGGTGCCCCTCGCCCCAGCGTACCCGGATTNNGGGGTACCTGGGATGATGATGATTTTTTTTATTGCTTTCCCGAATGGCGTAATCGCACTCACCTCCGCCACCAAAGCAATGGTGGGGCTTCGCCCCATCTATTTTGTCCCACGTACGCTGAGGCGAACGTGGGGCACCCTCTGTTACTCGGCCCGCACGGTGACGGCAGACTTAATCGCAGGTCCCGTCTTTTGTGCCTTCTCCAGCCCATTGACGCGAGTCGAAAGGCCGTGCTTCGATGAAAATTGGTGAAACGTAAACCCGCTCTTCCGGTAGACGCGATTCTGCCGGATATTATCGAATCTCTCAAGCGTTGTCCTAACCTTGTGATCGAAGCGCCGCCAGGCGCGGGCAAGACGACCCGAGTGCCGCCCGCCCTCCTGGAGGCCGTGAGCGGTGAAGTGGTCGTACTTGAACCGCGCCGGATCGCGGCACGATTAGCGGCGCGACGAATCGCATGGGAGATCGACGAACAGGTTGGCCAGACGGTCGGCTACCAGGTCCGATTCGAGGAAGCAGTTGGCCCGCGCACACGACTGCGCTTTGTCACCGAAGGCGTGCTGACCCGGCGCCTGCTTTCCGATCCAGGCTTAAAAGGCGTAGCCGCCGTAGTGCTAGATGAGTTCCATGAGCGCCACCTCGAAAGCGATCTCGCGCTGGCATTGTTGAAACGCCTGCAGCGGACGCGGCCCGATCTGCGGATCGTGGTGATGTCGGCGACACTCGATACCGATCACGTGGCGCAATACCTTGACGGTTGTTCGATTCTGCGGTCTGAGGGACAACAGTTCGAACTCTCCATCAAGCATCTGCCTTACTCCCCGAAGCCACTGGAAGCACAGCTGATCGATGCAGTTGAACTGCTGATCGACGAAGAACCCTCTGGGGACATTCTGGCTTTTTTGCCTGGGGCCGCAGAGATCCGGCGCGCGGCGCGCGAGTGCCAGGCGGTCGCGCGCCGGGCCGGGTTGCTCGTGCTGCCGCTGCATGGCGATCTGCCGCTTGCAGAACAGGACCGTGCGATCACGCCCGCTTCGCAACGAAAACTTATCCTGGCAACGAATGTCGCGGAAAGCTCGGTGACGGTCGAGGGTGTAACCGCGGTCATCGACAGTGGACTAGCGCGCATCGCGACGTATTCCCAATGGACCGGTTTGCCGACGCTCCACGTCGGCCGGGTCAGCAAGGCTTCGGCGAAGCAAAGAGCCGGACGCGCGGGACGCACTGGACCCGGACGCGTGCTGCGCCTCTACACCATGGAGGATTACCTGCGCCGGTCAGAGCACGACGCGCCGGAGATTGTGCGCAGTGAGCTATCCCAGCTTTGCCTCGCCCTCCGAGCGATGCGGATTGGACCCATCGACGGTATCGACTGGCTGGATGCGCCGCCCGTGGCAGCAGTCGAAAGGGCCGAATCGCTACTCGATCGCCTCGGCGCTACAGAAGCCCTGGTGCAGCAGTTGGCACGGTATCCGCTGCATCCCCGGCTGTCGCGCATTCTCACCGCGGCTATGGAGCGCGGTGTGGGCGAGGACGGCTGTATTATCGCGGCCATGCTCGGGTCGGGTGCTCGCTTTGAGAAAAACGACCTTCTTGCCGCCATGGATGCGGATCAGGATTACCGCACACGGCAGCAGATAGAGCAACTCCGCAGAATTGCGCGGCCTTTTAAACAGACGCACCACAATGACGACGCTTTGCTGATGTCCGTATTGGCAGGCTTTCCAGATCGCGTTGCGCGGCTGCGCACGGGCAATCAGGTGCTGCTGTCGACCGGCGCATCAGCGGAGGTGGCGGGGGAGCCTCCCCGGTATGAGTTTATGGTTGCCGTCGATGCCGAGGACCGCAAAGATAAGGCACTGCCACTGATCCGTATGACGGCACGCATCGAGCCGGGGTGGCTGATCGATCTGTTTCCGGATCGTGTGCAGGAGCAATCCAGCGTGGCGTGGAACCGCCAGACAGAGCGGGTGGAGGCGGTGAGCGCGCTGCTATACGACGAGCTGGTGATTCAGGAATCACGAGGCGCGGCGCCCGATGCAGAAGCCGCAGCTGAACTGCTCGCGCGGAAGGCGCTGGAGGCCGGCATCGATCGCTTCGCCGATGGGGACGCTCTTAATGAATTCGTGGCGCGCGCCGAGTTCGCTGGTTTCGAGCCGCCGGATCTTCCGCAGGCGCTGCGTGACCTGTGCTTGGGACTGCGAAGCTTCACCGAGTTGAAAACCGCGGCAGCGAACTTCGTTCCTAATCTCGAACAGCAGGTGGGTACGCGACAACTCAACGAGATTGCCCCCGCGCGTATCCGATTGCCCAACGGGCGCCAGACAAAGGTTCACTACGAGCCGGGCAAGCCGCCCTGGATCGCATCCCGCCTGCAGGATTTTTTCGGCATGCACGAGACGCCGCGGGTTGGGGTAGAGCGGACGCCTGTGGTGGTCCACCTGCTGGCCCCCAATCAACGGGCGGTGCAGACGACAACGGATCTCGCGGGATTTTGGGAGCGGCTCTATCCGCAAGTGCGCCGCGAGCTGATGCGCCGTTATCCGAGGCACTCATGGCCGGAGCGGCCGTAGACCTATCCGCGTAGTGGGAGACCGAAACGGAACCTGGTGAGAACCAGCAAGCTCCAGTTTTTCTCTTCGCTTCTCGAAATGCGAGAGGTTTCTATGGGACCGGTAACTGGGAGGGGATGAGTCGGGGGCCTTCTGGGCTTGTTCCTCCTGTTGCCAAAAAGCAGCACAACAACAACCAGGATAATCAACCAGCCAATCAGATTATGATCCAGCATGCCGCATCCTTAGCCTGTCTTGAGGGCAGCCTCAATTCTAGCCCTGAAATTGAGCCCCTGCCACCGTTTCCCTACTTGACGCCTACAGCTTGAGAGCCGCCGGCGCTTGCCGCCTGCTTGTGCTCCGTAACCTTCAGCTCGAGCGGAGGCGAGGCGTGGTTCGTCGAAGAATCTGACTCGACTTCGCCTACCACATAGATTGGCTGCTCGATCGGCTTGGCCCAGTCCTCGGCCTGCAGGGTGAAGGTACGGCTGGTTTGGGTTTCTGTCACCAGCACGCCGTTCAATCCAATATTGACCACGCGGACTCCGCGGGGAAGGTTCTTGACATAGCAGGGCACGCGACCCTTGTAGCCGTTACGACGCTCGACATGCAGGGTAACCGTAACCTCCTGCCCCGGTTCAAGAGAGACTTGCCTGGGGTCTGTGGTTACCACCACATCCGGCGGCGGAAGAATGGAGGCGAGTTGCAGAGACAGATCCGGATCCAGGTCCGCGTCCAGCATGGCATTCAAGTTCGCCGGCCTCACGACGTCGCGGCCGTTGATGGTCGCGTGGCCCACAATTTCCATGGTACCCGGCGGCGCGTCCAGGGAAGCGTCCGCCGAGGCCGAGAGCACAACCACTGTCGAATCCTCTCCCGCGGAAATCTTCGCAGGACCGGCGGTGACGCCGGGAGGCAGGCCTTTCACGTCAATCTCGATTGGGCCCTCATAGCCTTGCAGCCGATTGACCGAAACCGTCACCGGCGTCCTTCCTCCCCGGGGGATATTGGGATTCGCCGGAGAAGCCGTGAGTTGATAGCCGGGAACGGTTTCGCGAATGGAAAGGCGATAAGCAAAGTCCGGTCCACCCATACCGCGAACGTCTTTGAGGTGCAGGATATATTGCCCGTCGGCGGGGGCCACGAAGTCGATGCGCGAGTCCGCGCCGTATCCTGGACCGCCGTCATCGTTCCGCCAGGTCAAGTGGAAGACGGGCAGGCCGTTGGGGGGGAAGTCAGCGTCGGGAGGCAGAATCTGCGCGCGATAAACCGGCGTGTTCACAGCATGCACCACCGGGGACGTGCCCACAAAGGCCAGCCGGAGACCGCCGATTCCCTTCATGTCAACGTCGGCGTCGGGCTGATCCGGGATGTAGTCAAGCTGATTGAGCTCATCCCCGATCATCAGGTAGTCGCCGACGTGAAGCCCGGTGGTGGATGTCAGCCGGATACCGGTGGTGCGCGAATCTCGATCGCTGAGCGTGGTTGTGGTCTGGTTCAAACAGCGAATGACAGCGCGCGGAATCGCATTCCCCTGCGCATCCAGAACCTCGATGACCGAGTCCAGCGGAGAGCCCACTCTCGCGGCCTCCACATCAATCGTCAGTTGCTGTCCCTTGCGGGCGCGGAAACGGAAATAATCTTCATCGGCGGCTNNCCTCTGCTTGAGCGAGAGAGTCATTCGGTTCCTGTTCCACAATTTCAGGTAAGTCGCCGACCGCGAGCTTCACCTTGTTCAGCGGAAGCGCTGCATTCTCCTGGAGCGTGATGGGCACGGTCTTCCCGTCCTCTGCCTGCTTCGGTGCTTCGATCTTCAGCTCGTGGATCCCTCCCAGATTGACGCCCTCTACGGCCACGGCCGTTGTTTCTCCCGCCCGCATCCCAAGCGGGAAGTATCTCGTAATGTAGGGCAAGGCGCCCGCGTCCACGCGATAGTAATCGTTCTTGCCCCCACTGCCTTCGCGGTCCGAGATGGTGAGGGTGTATTTCCCGTCCTGGGGCAGCCGGCAGTTGAGCACGGCGTCAGGGGTGTTGTCGTGTCTTCCCGCTTCGGCCAGAACCCGGCCCGAGCTGTCGCTGATAGCGAGCAGCGACTCGAGCTTGGATCCAAGCTTCGAGGCGATGACCGCAAATACCACGTCCTCCCCAGCCTTACCGTCGAATTCGTAACTATTACTGTCTCCTGGCGCTGCAATCGTGCCCACCAAAGTTGCGGGCAACACCGCTGGTTGCGACAGCGCCGTGTTTCCTGACTTTTCGCTTTTCTTTACCTCGGGGAGCGATCCGATGGCCAGCGGAAGCATGTTCGTTGTGCCCAACAGCGTCTGCACGCGGAATCGGTACACGTCCGGCGGTATGTCTTTGGCTACCGTGATTTCCAACAAAGCCGACTGCTTTTTGGCGAGAGGCACCGCGGCTACGGTGGAAAACTTTCGCTCGGCCGCCTCCACGGGAAGATCGGTGATCTGCGAGATCTTCGCGGTGATACCCGGCGCATCGAAGATCACTGCTTTGGCGCCGGAGAGATTGCGGCCCTCGAGGGCAAAGGTGGCTGTGCTGCCGCGCTCCATGCCAACCGGCCATATTTTCGCAAGGCTCGGAGGGATGATTGGTTCCTCGGCGCGCAGCGGCAAAACAGACGGTATCGCCAAGGCGAACAATGAGACGCAATGCAGGATCCTTATTTTCACTTGGCACCTCGCGCAGTTGATTGGAGCCTTTACTGGCTCGCAACCTGCTTTCCTTCCTCTCCCGCAGCAGGCTGGCGCGGCGCAAAGACCGTCCATTGCCCTGCTGGCACTTTGTCATTCTTCACGTCATACAGGCTCAGCGTGCCGTTGAAGCGGCCCGCCGCCAGCCATCTGCCATCGGGGCTGATGGCGAGCGCCTGCACCCACTCCGGCTGGTGATCGATGACCCTTAGCGGGTCGAGCGTCTTAGCGTCGCGAAATCGTATGGAACCATCGGACGACGCGGTAATGATGGTTTTGCCGTCGGGCGACCAGACCAAAGCCAGGATGCTGTCCTCGTCTCCGATCAATGATTGCTTGAGCGCTCCCTCCGTTTCCCCCACCGTCCAGATGTAGATCGTCTTGTCGTAACCGGCAGCGGCGACCTGCTCGCCGGAGGGGGAATAGGCAATGCCGATGAGACCGTCCAGAGCGTCGCTCAGCGTGTACAAGCGATTCCCGGTCGCCACGTCCCAGACCTTCACCGTGCGATCTTGCGAGGCCGAGGCCACGTGCTTGCCATCGGGACTGAATGCCAAAGCAAAGACGGCATCAATATGGTCCTGAAGATTCTTGAGCTCTTTGCCGGAAGCAACATCCCACAGTTTCACCATCTTGTCGTAGCTACCTGAGGCGATGATCTTCCCGTCCGGGCTCCAGGCGATGGAGTAGATGCAGTCCTTGTGGCCCTGCATCGTTTGGAGAAGCTGATGCGATTGGAGATCCCATATCTTGATTTCGCCCGAGCGCTGCGGAGGCCCGCCGCCCGCGGCAAGCATCTTCCCGTCAGGACTGAAGGCAATCGAGCGCACATAGTCGGCGTGACCGGAAAGCGTGGCGACCGCTTTGCCGGTCGAGGGATCGATGAGGCGCACCTCGCGATAGCCGCCCACGGCAAGCAGTTTTCCATCGGGGGAGAACTTCAGCGAGGCCACCGGAGATACCACTGGAACTACGGGCCGGATATCGGGGAGCGCAGCGGGCGCAAGAGTTTTGCTGGCAGCGCCTGCGGCCGGGCCCGCGGCGCCGGCATTGATCCATGCCTTGATGGCCGCGATGTCGGCAGCGGGAAGCGGGTCGCCGCCGTAGGGCATCCGCGGCGTTATCTTCCCTTCGAGCATCTGGATGATGCGGCTTCCGTCAGCATCGCCGGGAAGAATAGGCGCCCCATGCATTCCGCCCTTGATCAGCGCGTCATAGCTCTCCATGACCAGCCCCCCCATCCGTCCGCTGCTGGAGTGGCATGCCAGGCAATTCTTCTGCAGGATGGGAGCCACCTGCGAATCGAAGCCCGGCGACTCGGCGGCCATCGCGCCGCAGACCATGCCGCAGGCGATTCCATAGACAACCGCAAGGCGGACGGCGTTCATCACGGACCGGCAATTCCACGGGTCATTTCGCATACTACTGATCGAGTCTCCCGTTAGTGGTTAAACATAAATTCCTGGCTCGTCAGCAAAGACCATGTCATGTCGAGCAGCGCCGCGCGCCGCGGATCGTCCACCCCGGAGATCTTCTGTTGCTCTGCCGAAGCCAGAGCGCCGGTCAAGGCTGACCGCTCCGAGTCCTTCGGGTAGCGGCTGTAGGAGGCGAGATAAAGGTAGTTGAGGATCTGCTCGTCGGAGAAGCCGAGCCGGATCATCATGTCGACCGAGTTCTCCGGATCTCGCAGCTTATTGTTCAACGTATCTCCGTTGATGATATGGAGCGCCTGGGTGATGGTGGGCACCGAGGTGCGTTCGCTCTCTCTGGTTTGCTGCCGCACCGGCCGGCCAAAGGCGGTCAGAAAGTAAGAAGTGACCGCGGTATCCGGCAACTGCAGCGCGCGCATGCCCGCGGCATATCCATCGAATTTCTCCGGGCTCTGGGTCACTTCGGAGTATGCATCCAGCATCACCTCGGCGGGCAGACGCTTGATGACGTAGTGCGAGCCATACTTGTCATCGTCGGCATTCTCCTTAAGCGGCGTTGAGGAAGTCTGATAGGTCGCCGACTGCATGATTGTACGGATCAGGTAATTCACATCGTAGTTGTGCGCGACGAAGTCCTTGACCAGCGCATTCAGCAATGCGTCGTTGGTGGCCGGATTGGTGTCCCGCATGTCGTCCACCGGCTCAACCAGGCCCCGTCCCATGAAGTTGCGCCATATCCGGTTGACGATGTTGCGGGCAAAGAATGGATTCTCGGGCGCGGTAAGCCACTTGGAGAAATAGAAGCGCGTGTCGCCGGGCGCTTCGTTGGCAAGCTGCTTGGCATCGAGCGGCTTGGGAGGCAGCACCATCATGAAGCGGTCATCGCTGAATTCGCCGGTCGGCGCGGAGTAGACCGTGACATTGTTGAAGAGGGGGCCCACCGCGGGACGAGCGCCGCTGGGCGCGAAGGTCTTCAGCCGCACCCGCGCGAAAAGGTTTGCCATGCCGTAGTAGTCCTTCTGGGTCCACTTAGCCAGAGGATGATTATGGCAATGGGCGCAGGTGATGTTGATGCCCAGAAAGGCCTGGGCCATGTTTTCCGAGATATCCAGCGGATCGCGGTGGATCAGCCAATAGTTGGCCGCGCCATTCTCGAGCGTGTTGCCGGTGGCAGTTACGATCTCGGTGGCAAACTGATTCCACGGTTTATCGCTGGCGACACTGTTACGAATCCAGTTGTAGTAACTCCACATCTCCTCGTTAGAGAGGTGGTTGCTCGAAACCAGCAATATGTCGGACCACTTATATGCCCAATAGTCCACGAACTCGGGGCGCTTCATCAGATCATCGATCAGCCGGTTGCGTTTCTGCGGCGAGGGATCTTTGAGGAAACGCTCGACCTCCGCGGGACGGGGCAGAATGCCCGCAGCGTCCAGATACGCCCGGCGCATAAATTCGGCGTCATCCGCGGGGGGGGATGGCGGAATGTGCAGCACCTGCAGGTGCTTGAGAACTGCGTCATCAATATAGCTGTGGCGGGGCGCCTTCTGGAAGATCGCGTCCTCAAGCTTCCACGGGTAGGGAATGCGCAGCCGGGCAAAGGTGACGTGGCTTTGGTACCACACCGTAACCGGAGCTTCGCCGTTGCTGTGCATGGTGACGTGGCCGTTGTTGTCGACGGTGGCGACGCCCTCGTCGCCGCTGTCATATTTGGCCCAGCGGGTCACATCCGCGGTATGGCCGTCGGAGAAGTATGCCGTTACCAGTAATTGTTGTTCGGCGCCAGGACGGAGGGAAGCCTCCCCCGGCAGCACTTCGATCCTGGTCACCCGCGCGTCGGATTCCGTGGGCGCCGGCATCGCCTGGGCAAGCCATCCGGCAAGCACGTTGTACTCCGGCGAGTCGACAGGAAATCGTCTTCCGCCGCCGTGCGGGATGGTGAGGGTCGGCTTTAAGAGGATCAGGCTGCGCGCCGGCTCCATCATTTCCGTGCGCCGCGCCAGAGCCTGGTGGGTGAGCGTGTAGTAATCCACCTCGGGGTCGTAGCCGCGCAGGGTAAGCTTGAAGCCGTTCTTTCCCGCCGCCGCACCATGGCAGGGACCTGAGTTGCAGCCCATCTTGGTCATGACCGGCAGCACGTCATTGCGAAAACTCCAGGTGGCTGCGGCCGCGAAGTCTTTGACGTTCACCGTCGCCATGGCGCGATGGCCCTGGACCGTAGCGGTAATCGTCGCTTGCCCGTCACCTTGCGGAAGGGTGAAATCGTCTTTGTCGACGATCGCGACCTTGGGATTCGATACAGCTAAGGTGACCTGTGGGGTAAGCTCCTCCTGATGTCCGTCGGCAAAGGTTCCTTCGACGAGCAGCCGCTGGCTGTAGCGCGGCCCCGTGATCGAGATCGAGGAAGGCAGGATCTCAATCCTGGTGAGCCCGGCCAAAGATTGCCTGGCGTGGACGGTGGAGGCCTTGCGGGCCCCCAGCTTAGAGGCCGCCACTTGAGGATAGGGAGCGCCGGTTGCGGGCTTCGCCGGGCTCTGCGCGGAGGCATGAGACGGCGTCTGAGCTAAAAACAGACTGGCGCCAAGGAGGGTAAAGGCCCACGCCAGAGCAGTAACCAGAAGCGTATTGCGTGTCGTCATAGCCGTACCGTCCTTCGGTCATCGGACGCTCGGCCACTTCGCAATTGGTCCTCGCGCCCGGCGTGGTTGGCGCAAGCAGTGAGACCAGGCCCAGTCACCCGAATGAAGCTCCCCCGGAAAAGTGATTGCCCTGAACCGGCAATTCTTTTAACTCGAAGTTCCTACACTGGCAATTCGCTGAATCAGCAACTCCTTAGATCAGCAAATCCTTAGATCAGCAAATCATTGATCGGTTCAAAACCGTGGTCCACCACCCGCACTTCGCGGCCCTGCGGTGTCTTCAATATGGTGTCGATGGGAACACCCAGGCACTTATATATGGTCGCCGCGATATTGGCAGGCATGACCGGCTGATCTTTGGGCGCTGCCCCGATCGCGTCCGAGGAGCCGACCACCTGCCCACCCTTGATTCCGCCCCCCGCCATCACCACCGTCCAACACTGCGGCCAGTGATCGCGGCCGCCGGCGGGATTGATGCGCGGCGTGCGGCCGAATTCGCCCGTTGCCAGCACCATCGTCGTGTCGAGCAAGCCGGTCTTGCTTAAGTCTTCGAGCAGGGAGCTGTAACCGTTGTCAAACATCGGGCCGACCAACTCGCTGTAACAACTAATGGGGCTAAAGGGGGCCGAACCATGGATGTCCCAGGTAATTTCATTGAAAACGGTCTCGAACATGTTGAGCGTGACAAAACGNNTTCATACCATAGCGCTTGCGGACGTCGTCAGGCTCCTGGGTCAGATCGAAGGCCTCGCGCGCCTTGGTCGAGGTCATCAAGGTGTAGGCCTGATTGAAGGTTGCATCCATCAGCTTCGAGTCCTGGTTACTCTCCTCGAAGTATGCGACGGACTGGTCAATCATTTGGCGCCAGCTTCGCCGGCGATCAACGCGCACTGCGGAGATGTAATCGGGCGGCAACAGGTCCGGCACCCTGAAGTTAGGGTCGGCGGGGTCGGCATTTAAGACGAAGGGGTCGTAGCCCTTGCCCAGAAAGCCGGCGGTATCGCCATGAGGCAGGTTTCCGCCGAGCTGGCCGATCGTGTAGGGGAGCAAAACGTTGGGAGGCATGTCGCCCTTCGCTCCCTTTTCAAACCTGAGCACCGAGCCGTAGTTGGGCGACTCCAGTCCGCCCTGGAAGAGTCTTCCCGTCTGCATCATCTGGCAACCGGTATCGTGCACCGCAGCCGCTGTATGGTAGGCCGAACGCAGCAGCGCGAATTTATCCGCATGGGTCGCCATGCGAGGGAAGATCTCCGAAATCTCAATACCGGAAACATTGGTTTTGATCGGCTTGAAGGGCCCGCGGATGGAAGCCGGCGCGTCCGGCTTCATGTCCCAGGTATCCAATTGGCTGGGCCCGCCCACCAACATCAGATGGATGCAGTTCACATCCTTGCTGGGCTGCACCGCACCCATCGCCTTGAGGCGGAAGAAGTGGGGCATGGTCAGGCCCAGGAAGCCGAGCGATCCCGCGTGCAGAAAATCCCGCCGGCTGACACCGTCACAGAAATGAACCGGCTTGTCAGCGTCAAGTCGAAACATTGCCATCTCTCCCAGTCGGGGCAATCGGGGGAATCATCGAACCTTCCTCCCCAAGACCTTCACCTACGCCCGATGGAGGTACGTCCCGGACTATACTCTTTTGTCTCTATCACAGGGAACTCGTGCTTTAAAATCTTGCACATCCGGCCGATTGGCGGAGTAACGGCGGCTGAATCGCCTTGGGTCGCATCCCGCCTGCAGAATTTTTTTGCATGCGCGAAACGAAACTGCCCCACTAACGTTCGAAGGAGAATGTTGGCAACCCTGGAGAGCCGGGATATATACTGTGTGTACGGTGGTCTTCCGTACGAAAAGGTGAATTCATGGCACTTGCCAATCGGCGCACGGAACGGACGGAAGCCCGCCTTCTTCCTGAGCAAAAGATGCGAATTGAGCGAGCGGCGAGTATCAAGGGGCTCTCGTTTTCCGACTTCATGGTCCAACATGCGGACGAGGCGGCGATTCGAACGATTCAACAGCATACGACCTGGACGTTGGAAAATGAGGATCGCGATTTCTTTATTCAGGCCCTGATCAATCCACCTAAACCGAGCAGCCGATTGAAATCTGCTGCCCGCCGCTATAAGGATCGTGTGCGCGGAGAGTGACCAGGCAGAATCCGGATATTGAATACAAAGTTGAGCCGCTCGGAACAAGTCATGATCGAGTGGCCTTTTCCTCCGGTGTTGCGGCCCTCGACGCTTATATCCAGCGACAAGCACGGCAGGATTTGGAACGCAATCTGGCGGCCGTCTTTGTTCTCACTTCGGACGGCAAGACCATCGCCGGGTTCTACACGCTTTCCGCGCATTCGATTCAGGCCACAGATTTGCCGGAGGAATTAGCGAAGAGGCTGCCGCGCTTTCCCCTCCTGGTAACACTTCTAGGACGGATGGCTATAAGCCAATCACTGCAAGGTCGGCACTTGGGAGTGTTCCTCCTCATAGATGCTCTGGCGCGCGCATGGCGTGGTTCACAGCAGGTGGCATCCTGGGCTGTCGTGGTGGATGCCAAGGCGGGAGCGCGTGACTTCTATCTAAAGCACGACTTCGCTCCACTGCCCTCGCAGCCTGACAGGCTGTTTCTACCGATGAAGACGATTGAAAAGCTCTTTGCTTCTTGAAGACCCCATAAAAGCCGAATCGATTTTTGGCTTGTTGTGTTGAGCGAATAGTCAGCGATCTCTACGCATGCTGCGGTGGCGACGGGAATTTCACATGCAGGACATTTCTTAGATAGTTGATGTTGACCGCGAGATTGTCCTGGATGCTGCCGGTGCCATCGCCCGGCCGGGGCGCATCGAGATCGTAGACGACCCATCCCTTGAATTTCCGATCGCGGAGCACCTTGAAAATGGCTGGGAAGTCCACGCCGCCTGCGCCGAGATTGTGGTACAGGCTTGCCTTGCGGTGCTGATCTGGCGTCGGCGTCGATGTATTGCCGCGGTAATTGGGATAGGTGTCCTTCATATGCACTTCCGCGACCCGCGGATAATAATCGCTGATGATCTGCACCGCATCGCCACCGCCCAGGGTCAAATGCGCGGTGTCGGCCGTGAGCCACACATATTTGGGATCGGTAAGCGCCATCACCCTGCGTATTTCATGCTCTCGCTCCATCGGTCCCCATACATGGGGATGCGGAGCCAGCCTTACCCCGAAGGCGATGGTTTGCCTGCCGATCTCATTCAGTGTGTTGGCCAGTGTCTTGAGCTGATCGTCACTCGGCCCACCCTCCGGGCGGCTGCCCATATTGGTCTTCCAATGATCGCAGCCACACGGTGCAAGAAAATCGCGCGCGAAGTTCACCATGTCTGCGATGAGTTCGGTATTGCCTTCCGCATTGATCCAAGGGTTCGGTGCCCTGCCTCCGCCAGCGGGGGCGGAAGAGGGTCGCGCGCGAGGCAAATCACCAACGTCGATCAATGTGATTCCTGCCGCATCGCACATTTGCTTGAGCGCGAGCGGCTTGCCCAAAAACTGTACAACTTGTCCTGAGTACGGCTCAATGCCCTGCAATCCGAAGCGCGCCGTATCCAAGATGATCTGCTGCATATCGGTCGACATCCGCAGATTGCCATTTGGCCAATCACCCCACAATGCACCGGTAATCCCAAAGCGGATGTCCGGATCGATCGGATCGAGCGATTTGGGAGCGGCCCCCCACGCACTGGAGGCGCCCAGCATACTCGCTGCGACTGCAGTGCCGGACAACGCCAGCGCAGAAGAAACAAATTCCCGCCGGTTGAGAAGGTGCTCGATCTTTTTTTCAGACACGGCCGTTTTCCTTTCGGAGTTGTACTTGCAGGGCTAAAACCGGATATCTCACAAGGACTCCGAGCAAAGGAAAGCAGCACCTAATGTTGTAGGCGGGAAGTGCAACCAATCTGTGGGTGCCCCATCCTTGACGGTGCTTTTCCGGCAAGGGCGGGATACGACAAATCTTAACGGACACTGTCGTGGATCCCACCCTTCGCAAAAAGCGCGAAGGACCCCGGATTTCCTACTGCGCGGTCCCAGCCCTGGGCGCGTGTGCGGCTTTCTATAAGGAAAGCCGCATGAAGTTCGTTGACCCCACCAAGCCTTACTGGAAATCCGGGGGATGGGACACCCGATTCTCGCGGCGCTACCTACCCTGACTGAGACAACCTTGTCGTTCGTCCCCTCAACTTTGGTGAGAAATCCAGGTCCAAAACCGGTCGAGACCATGTTTCACTTTTTTGATTCGTTGGCGTGATGCAAAATCAAAGCCCGAAAGCGTAGACATGGGCATCATGGGTAACGACGAACACTTTGCCCAATGCCACCACCGGCTCGCTGAAATGGGTCCAGTTCGAAACAGCGTCGTTGCTGGAATAGAGTTGATTTCCGGTCTCCGCATCGAAGGCGAAAAGGATCAGGTGGCCAACAGGAATAGCGCGGAATTTGCCCAATAGCGGATTATCCTTGCTTACGTAGTTCAGCCCGGGCATGCGAGTCGGGTTCTGGATGGTCTGCTCCCCGGTCTGGATCGCGTACACGACACCGTTTGCCGCCACCGGCGGATCGGGTACAGTCATGTCGGGCGAGGTCCACTGCGGAATCAGCGATACTTTGCCGCCCTCGGCGGAGACCTGGAACGCCATGATGCTGCCATGCGGTATGGCGCCGCTGCTGTATTGAAACGGCGGCGCGTCTTTCGAAGGCGGTCCCCACATGGGCAAATAAAGAAAGCGCTTGCCGTCCGGGGTCTCATAGCTGGTGATGGCTCCCCATACTCCTTGGCCCGGATCGATTCCCTCGGCAGCATCGTTTCCGAGCTGCGGCGATTTGTATTGGGGCGTCGAGTGACTCGGAGGACCGCCGCCGAGATCGGCAGCATCGAGCAGGTAAAGAAAACCCTCTTTGCCGGAAACGGCTATCAGCGTCCGGTTCTGAAAAGTGAATACGTCTGAGCTGGCCGAACCTATATCCAGATCATGGAGATTCAAGAATCGCCAGTTGGCGGGCGTGAAGGAATCGAGCAACCTCGCCGCCTTCGGCGCCAGCTTGAGCACGGTCTCGCCAAAGTCGCCGGCCGCAGGGTCGTAAAAACCATCGGCGGTCTGCGTGATGATCGTGCCCTTGGGACCTTCCGCCACGCCACCTCGGCCCCAAGGGCCCGAGCTTTTGCTGCCACTGGTATAAAAGCGCGTGAGCTGCGGGTGAGCAAGATCGCTCACATCCATCGCCGAGACGGCCGGCGTCACGACCGGGCCTTTGAAGACCAGGCTTGGGCGCGCTACGGCCCCTCCCGCATCACCGGGCGAAGTTGGGCCAGCAGCCGGCGGGGCGGCATCGTATACCGGCAGCGGCTGGGGAAGCTGGCCCGGGAACTGGCCACAACCGCGACCGCTCGTCGTATAGACGACGCCATCGATCAGGTTCAGGCTCCAGGCCCGAGCGAACGTTTCTACCATGACCGTGGGTGTCATGCGGTCGGCGCCGTCGCTCAAATTGAGGCCGCGCAGCTTACCGTCACTCGTAATCAGAAAGAGGATACTCCTTGGCTTATCGATAACCGGGGTATCATTCACCGTGTTCGAGCAGAGCCACGTTGCAGGCCGCGCGGGCGCCAGCGGGTTTGGGAAGCTTTTCTGCCACAGAACTTTTCCCGTATCCGCATCGAGCGCGAAAACCGTGTCGTCGGCGCCAAGCAGGAAGACTAGATTCTTTGTGCCCCGCGCCATTTTCACTGCTTCCACAACAAGCGGTGCAGTCAGAGTGGAAAGAACTATATCTTTTGGCGGAGTGCTCAGTTGCGTGTTCCACAGGACCCTTAGCCTGGAGACGTTGTCCTTGGTAAGTGTTGTCTCGCCCCGGTTCCAGCCAGTCCGTTGGTGATCGTAGCCCCAGGTCGTCCAATCGCGCGCCGGCGCGGTGCTCTGGGCCGAAGCAGGCTCGGCAAGCAATGCAAGCAACATCACCGCAAGAACAAAAAAGGACGTCCTCAACATCCAGCCTCGTTATTCATAGGTCCCTAAGCCACAGAGAGTCCGGTTGGCGTGACTCGGGTCGCGACCTCTATCAATACACTCGTGAAAGCCAGATTGTCGACTATCGGATGGAGTGCGTAGAATTCGTCTTTCCAGACGACCAGTCAATCCGGGAGCGCTGGATAAGTGAAAGGGAGAGCAATTTGAAACGTCGTGACTTTTTGCAAGCTGCGGCTGCGCTGGCCGCCGCGACCGTGGTGCCACCCCTGGCCTGGGCTCAGGAAAAATCGAAACTCAAGATCACCGGGATTCGCCTCGTCCAAACGAAACCTAAGCGGCCATATCCCGACTACAAGCCCGATCCGAACAGTTGGTCGACCCAGGGTGTGGAGGTGTCTGCACCGCTCAACATCTATCCGGAATATAAGCCGACGCGCAGCCTCTTCGCGGCTAAGGGGGTCCAGAGCTTCACCGTCGAAGTGACTACGGATAAGAGCATTACTGGTTATGGCGACGGCGGCCCAGGCGGCGGACCGATCGTGATGGGCCATTTGGCGCAATTGATGATGGGCCGCGATCCTTTCGACACCGAACGCAACTGGGACATCAACTGGCGCGCCACCGAGTCTTATGGTCAGGAAGGCGTCACCATGAACGCCATCAGCGGCTTCGACAATGCTTTGTGGGACATTGTCGGCAAGGCCCTGGATGTGCCCATCTATGTGCTTCTCGGCGGCGAAACCAAGCCGCGTGTCCCCGCCTATTGCACCGGCAACGATATCGAACAGCATGTTGAACATGGTTTCAAGCGGGTCAAGGTCGCAATGCCCTTTGGCCCCCCCAGCGGAAATGAGGGTATGCACGGCAACGTTGCGCTGGTGGAGCGTGCGCGGAAGGCGGTGGGTCCAGACGGCGACGTGATGTGTGATTGCTGGATGTCGTGGGACGAGCCCTACACGATCGAGATGTGCAGGCTGATGGAGCCCTACCATGTGAAATGGGTTGAAGAGGTCCTTCCGCCCTACGACATGGCAGGGTTTGGCCGCCTCAAGAAGGAGATCAAGTCAACCTTGATCGCCACGGGTGAGCATATCTACGGCCGTTACGGTTTTCGCCGCCTGCTGGAGGCGGACGGCGCATCGATTTGGCAGCCCGACGTTACGTGGTGCGGTGGCATGAGCGAGCTGCGGCGGATCGGCGCGCTTGCCTCTGCCTATGACATTCCCGTGATCCCCCATGGTGGCGGCCTCAATGGCGCCGTCCAATGGTCCCTGTCGCACGTGAACGGGCCCTGGGCGGAGTTGTTCATGCCTCCACCGGGCGGCCCGAAGGAAGTGTATGACCTCTTCGATGAAAATTATGAGATCAGCAAAGGGCCGGAGGGTCTTTACATGCATCCGCCACGAAAACCGGGCTGGGGCCTGGATTTGGAGGTCATTGGTCCCGCCTGACAGCCGGCACGCAGCATAAGAGAATACGGGAGCAGCACATCATGCAAAGAAGAGAGTTCCTGACCGGCGCAGCGGCCGTCGCGATTGCAGCGACGAGAGTCGCGCGGGCGGCTTTCCCGATCGATGATGTCCCAATCATCGATACCCATATCCATCTATTCGACGGAAGCCGCCCGCAAGGCGCGCCCTATAAGGGTTCGAAGCAATATGAAGGGGGGATTGCCCTGCCTTCGATGTATCGTGCGCTGGCGCAGCCGCTGGGCATAGTCGGCGCCATCGAGCTCGAGGCGAGTCCCTGGATCGAGGACAATTTGTGGGTTCTGGAGACCTCACAAAACGACACCATCATGGTAGGTACAGTCGGCAATTTACAGCCGGAAAAGCCCGAATTTGCGGAATATCTGGAGCGTTACCACCGCAACCCGCTCTTCCGCGGTATTCGCTACGGCAATTTGTGGACTTACGACCTGGTAGAGCAAGTGAACAATCCGGTCTTTATCGCCGGGCTGAAGTTGCTTGCTCAAGCGGATCTGGTGCTGGACACGGCGAACCCGCGGGTCAACCTGCTGCAAGCCGTCGTCAAGGTCAACGATAGTGTGCCCAATTTGCGCATCGTCATCGACCATCTGCCGTCACTTGACCCTACACCGGACGACCAGGCCAGCTATGATGCGGTGCTCAAAGAGATTCATAGCCGTCCAAATATTTTCGTCAAGCTTTCCGAGATCGATCATCGTGTGAATGAGGGGGTGGTGTCGGGTCTTGCCGCGCATCGCGCCAGGCTCGATCTGCTGATGGAGACATTCGGCGAGGATCGCGTCGTGTTCGGTAGCGATTGGCCCAACAGTGTCGGCATTGCCACGTTGGCGCAGATTGTCGAGCTCACGCGCAGTTATTTTGCCGCCCGATCGCATGCCGCGGCTGAGAAATACTTCTGGAAGAATTCGCTCCAGGCTTATAAATGGGTCAAGCGTAGTGCCAACCAGCCGAGCGTGGCCTGATTTCGGATGATGAAACGAATCAGACTTGCTGCTCTTGCCGCCAGCGTCGTGGCGTTCGCCACATTCGTTCAAGCCCCCGCACAGCATGAGCCATCCCAGCCGCTGGAAGATACAGATTTCTCCGCGGCGAAACAGACGTTTGAGACCAACTGTGCCAGCTGTCACGGGCCGGGCGGGGCGGGTGGAGACCGCGCACCCGCGTTGAGCGATAATCCAGATCTGCGCAAGCTGGCTGCGCCGGAAATAGAGAACATTATTAAGCAAGGCACCCCACGCGGTATGCCCGCCTTCCCGTCGCTGCCGGCGAGCGATGTGGCGCAGCTGGCGCGATGGGTTCATTCCATGAACCAGTCCGCACTTGCCAGTGCACCACCGGAACAGGTTGCAGCCGGCGAGAAACTCTTCTTTGGCGAAAGCGGCTGCTCGGGCTGCCATATGATTCACGGCCGCGGGGCCGCCAACGGGCCAGATCTCTCCAACATAGCTGCACGCTCAAACCTGCCGGAGATAAGGAAGGTACTGGACAATCCAACGTCCCAAATGGGAATCCATTCGCTTGCCGTCTGCCCACCCTGGGCCTTCTGTCCCGACTTCTCCTGGGCGGTGGTGGAGGTTACGCTCAAGAACGGCACCGTACTCCGCGGCTTCGGGCGCAAGCGCACGGAGCATGAGCTGCAGCTTCAGTCCTTCGACGGCAAGCTGCAATTGCTGGATGCCACCGACTACACACTGGTCCGTCAGGAAAAGCAGTCTTATATGCCGGCGCTCAAGGCTGCTCCGGATCAGCGCCGAGATCTGCTCGCCTATCTCACCAGCCTTGGCGGCATCGCGGCCGGCCCTGTGAGCGGATCTCCTCCACCGGTGGCCCAGGCCGACATCGATAGGGTGATGAACCCCAGAAACGGCGAATGGACGACATACAACGGCGCGCTCAATGGTAACCGCTACAGTCCGCTCGATCAGGTGAACACCTCGAATGTGCAACAGCTACAGCCGCAATTCATTTTTTCACCGGGCGGGAGCGGTCTGGAGGGCACACCCGCGGTCATGGACGGCATTATGTACGTGACCGGTAACCCGCAAACGTGCGCCATCAATGCGCGGACGGGAAGTTCCATATGGTGCACGCCGCGCACCAATGGGCTCGGATCAGGTGTGCCGGGCAGTGGCAATGCCCAAGAGAGAAGGGCGGCGCCTAAAGGCCCTAACCGTGGCGTGGCGGTGCTGGGAGACCGCGTCTTTTATGTTTCAGATGACGCGTTCATGGTCTGTCTTAACCGCCTCACCGGCGCGGTGATGTGGTCCCAGCCATTGCCCGAAGCGGGCGCGACGGGCAAGTTATACAGCTCGATCGCACCGTTAGTGGTGGGCGATCTTGTGATCTCGGGAATCGCCGGGGGCGACGCGCCGATGCGCGGGTTTATCGCGGCTTATCATGCTACGACCGGCGAACTCGCTTGGCGCTTTTACACCATTCCCAAGCCCGGCGAGCATCCCGCTGAGACCTGGGCAGGCCGCGCTTTGCCGACTGGCGGCGGAGCCACCTGGACTACTGGTTCTTACGATGCTGAGACGAGCACGCTGTATTGGGCGGTTGGCAATCCCTATCCCGACACGGATCCCGACCAGCGTGGAGGTGCCAATCTGTATACCAATTCGGTCGTCGCTTTGGACGCCGCGACGGGCAAGTTGAAATGGTATTTCCAGTTCACACCCCAGGACACGCACGACTGGGATGCGACCGAGCCTCTCCTGCTTGTGGATACGACCTGGCATGGCAAGCCGCGCAAGCTGCTTCTTTCGGCCCAGCGCAGCGGCATCTTCTATGTGCTGGACCGAACCAACGGCCAGTTCCTACTCGCCAAACCCTTCGTAAAGAAGATAACGTGGGCGAGCGGGTTCAATGCGGACGGTTCGCCTATTCTGATCCCCGGTCAAACGCCTACGGTAGAAGGGGTCAAGACCTGCCCCGGGGTGCGTGGCGCGACCAACTGGTACTCCGCCGCCTTCGATCCCCACACCAAGTTGTTCTATGTGATGGCTGCTGAGGATTGTGGCGTTTATCGCAAGATCGGGCGTATTTGGGACAACAATCCTGATCCGACCGATATCGGTACGCGTTATGTACGCGCTCTGAATATCGAGACCGGCGATATAGTCTGGGAGAAGCTCCTGATCGGCCCGCAGGAGACCAACTATACCGGCGTGCTCGCCACCGCGGGCGGACTGGTATTCCATGGCGAGACGGGCGGAGATTTCGCGGCCGTCGATGCGAAGACGGGGAAGACCCTGTGGACCTTCCGCAGCAACGATTCGTGGCGCGCTTCGCCCATGACCTACATGTTGGACGGACGTCAATATATCGCGGGAACGGATGGCGCCAATGTTATCTCCTTCGCGCTTGGCTATAGATAACAGGCGGTAAAGGAAGGACGGGTGCCCCATCCTTGAACCCCGTCGTTGGGTTCAAGGGCGGGATACCACGACCCGGATTTCCTGTCGTCGGGGTTTGGTGCTTCATGCGGTCCCGGCTGGCCGGGGCCGCACACGCGGCCATTGATGGTGTCGCGCAGCAGGAAATCCGGGGGGATGGGGCACCCGCAGATTTGTTGCATTTCCGGCCATAAAGGCTAGCTAAGCGCGGGCGAATGCCATAAGAGCTCGGATATCGTTCTTGTCCGCCGTTCGGAGAGCTTCCAGGTAGTTGCGTCGGAAATCGCCTGCCTGCGCGATGTCAGCACTGCCCAAGGTGAAGATTGGCCTGTTTTGCCTTTGCGCCAGGACGTCAGCCATCAACCTTGCATGGCGGCCGTTGCCGTTGGCAAAGGGATGGATGAAGACAAGGCGATGATGAAATCGAATTGCGATTTCGTCGGGCACGAAGGTTCCGTGCTTGAGCCAGTAGCGAACATCACCCAGCAAAGGTGCTAGAGAATCACGGATTTGGTAATGGGGAATGCCGATGTTTTTTTCGGTGGTCCTGTACATTCCGGCCCATTTCCATGTCTGGTCGAACATGCGCAGATGCAACTCTCTTACATAGGATTCCGTGAGAGGGTCGTGCCGGCGGAGGCTCTTTGGTTCGAGCGCCCAGGTATACGCTTCGAGAATGTTCTGGCGCTCCCACTCGTTCAATTCTTCCTTGGTGGCGAGATTAGGCATGAGATCCGCCTGCTCTTCGGGAGACAGCGGAGTATTGCCGTCTCCGGTGGTGAATAGATTCATGGCGCAGACCGCTTGCTGGCGAGGCGGCGAGTTTCCGCCTCAACTGCTTCGTCAACGCGTCCCACCGCCTGGTCTTCCAGCGCCATCGAATGCTCCACCCCAAGAACCTGCTTCCTCGCTTGCGCGCGAGCACGATTCTCGATCAGGTCTTCCATCGTTCCGGTTTTCGGTACGAGGGCGTATACCAAATCGCAATCGAGTGCATTCGCCGCGGCCCTCAAACTCTTGAGGGTGATGCGATCCTCCGCCTCTGCCTTTTCCAGTTGCAGAGGGAGTTGGCGGCTCGTGCCTAACGTCCGGGCCAAGTCGCTGGCCGAAATGCCAACCGCCTCACGGATGGCACGAAGCCAGCCTTTCCGTGGGCGGGAAACTTTCTGCGCAGCGCGGAATGGCTCCAGAGTGCGGTCCAGTTGCTTCAGCCGTAAATCTCTGAACTCATCGCGCATTGGATACCGCCCCTTTGGGTGACAAGCTAAATATAGGCGACTATGGGCCATATGGCAATCCATATATTGTCATTTAATGGCATGAGTCAATTTATTAATTGCCACAACTCTTTTGTTGTCAACTTATAGCTTGACACGGTTAACCAATATAAAGGAGAGATCCCCTCGATAACGGCACAAAATGACAGTAAATGTGCGTATAGAATCGCATGATGCCGTCTACTTCAGTGACGTATTCGCTAAAACAGACCATCGCAGCGCGCGCTTTTTTTCTTGCTTTTTCCCTGGCTACTGCGGCTCCTCTCATCGCGAACGCGCAAATTAGTGCAAACGCGCAGCAGAGTGCTACTGTGCAGCAACCTCAAACGTTCATCGAACGTTATCAGGCGGGTGTGACTGCTACTCAGAATGAACAGCCTCACTGGGTCACGCCGGTGGTGACGGTCACACCGAGGCTCGACCAGGAGCTTCGCATGGATTTTGTGCACCAATACAACCCAAAGGGATTCGCCGTCTGGAACTACAGCAACAGCAAGGGTCTCGAACTGATTCTCGAGCGGCCCATAGAAATCCTCATCAACCTTCCTCCTTTCTTCAATCGATCTAATGGCGAGCAGGACGGATTCGGAGATCTCTCCTTTAATTCGAAGGTGCGCCTCTTCTCCCGAAACGAGGAGCATGGCAACGCCATCGTTACTGTCTTCTTTGCCGCCACAGTTCCCACAGGAAAGAACGGAAACGGGAGTTGCTGCGCCGTGGTCACGCCTACCCTTGCAGTCGGCAAGGGCTTTGGGCAGTTGGCTCTCACATCCACGGCGGGTGGTTCGTTGCCAATCACGAATGCAACCGGGCTAGGACACACCATTACCTGGAACAACGTGATCCAGTATCATCTTGCCAAAACGGGAGCCGCACGTTTTGTCTGGCCTGAGTTTGAATTCAATTCAAGCATCTACAAGGGCGGTGCCGATGCTGGCGATATCGCCACATTTGCGACCCCCGGCATGATCATTGGCCGATTTCCCTTAAGCCACACCGCTACCGGTGCGCCCGGACGATTCGGGTTAACGTTTGGAGGCGGGGAGCAGATCGCAGTGACGCATTTCCATACTTACAATCATGCGACGGTCCTTACCGTGCGCCTTCCCTTTTAGTCTCTTCTCTCCGCGCCTGTTCAAGAAGAATGGAAGAATTGAGCCGGCAAGGATTTAAATCGCAGAGTTAGCGGCATTCTATTGCTGCGATCTCGACGCCCTCACCGACGAGGTCAACTTCAGATCTCATTGAGGCCGGCGAACGGACTGGTCTGAGCTGTTCATACTGGGTATGGAGTAGTAAGTTGTAGGTAAGAATGGTCGGGGAGAGAGGATTCGAACCTCCGACCCCCTGGTCCNNACCAGGCTGAGCCACTCCCCGAACTTGCGGTTGGAAGCATGCTCACGAGCCGAAAGGTTCCTGGCAGGTGCCTTTGTGAGCGCCCGCGAGCTATTCCAGAGTGTACCAGAAGATGCATACCGACAGTCCGCTGGTCATGGCCGCAGAGGAAGCGCCTGGCGTAGACTTCGACTTTAGCAACCCACAGGCTCGCCACCCGATGAAACCAGTACAGCAACTCAACCTCAGTGGTCTGCATGTCCTTGATGGAGGCATGGCCACCGAGCTCGAGCGCAGAGGCTTCAACCTTGCCGGACCCCTGTGGTCCGCACACGTGCTGGAAAGCTCACCCGAAGCCATCGCCGCCGTGCATCGCGACTATCTCGAAGCTGGAGCCGATTGCCTGCTGACCGCCAGCTACCAGGTCTCCGCAGAGGGCTTTCAACAAATCGGCCGTGATCCTCAGGAAGCGTCCAATGCCGCTGCCGATGCGCTCCGCGCCTCCGTGGCCATCGCCGAAAAGGCCCGGCGCGAATACCAGGCTGGCTCACCGCGCAGGGTCTGGATTGCAGCCTCACTCGGACCATACGGCGCGATGCTCCATAACGGGGCGGAGTATCACGGCAATTACACCTGCTCCTTCGATGATCTGGTCGGCTTCCACAGCCGGCGGTTAACGGTCCTCGCCGAAACCAATGCCGACTTCCTGGCCTTTGAAAGCATTCCTTCCCTCGAAGAAGCCAAAGCCATCGTAACCGCGCTGAAGCTCCACCCTGATATGCCAGCCTGCCTGACTTTCACTTGCTGGGATGCAGTGCAAATTTCTCACGGAGAAGGGTTACGGGAGTGCGCGGAGTTGCTTGACAAGGAGCCCCAGATCATCGGAATCGGCGTCAATTGCACCCCACCCGGGCTGATCACCGGGCTCATCGGCGAGCTCGCGCAGGCCACGGCTAAGCCGATCATCGTCTATCCCAACTCCGGCGAGCAGTGGGATGCAGTGCGTCACTGCTGGCATGGCGAAGGGCAGATACAGGAGTTTGGTGAACTGGCGCGGCGGTGGCGGGCCGCCGGCGCGCAATGGATCGGTGGGTGCTGCCGCACTGGGCCGGATCACGTGCGCGCCGTGACTGCGGTTTGGCATGCTCGGGCTTAGCGGGCAGAGCATTTGCGCGATAGAGGAAAGGGAAACTGCAGATCGCTCCGCCCAATGGACCTCCTGTACCGGCGTGCGGCCTAGCTGCGGCTCTTTCTCCGCCGTCACACTCCTGCAACATGCGACAATGGGCTTACCTGCATGAAACCTGAGTCGCTCGCCGTGGACCTGGAATCTCTCTCTTTGACGCCGGAGCTTCTGGCTCAGCACAGCATCACACCCGAAGAGTATCAGCGTATCGTCAGCGCCCTGGGGCGCACCCCTGGGCTGACCGAGCTGGGAATTTTCAGCGTCATGTGGAGTGAGCACTGCTCCTATAAGTCCTCCCGTGTCCATCTCAAGCGCCTGCCAACCCGCAGCGAGCGTGTGGTGCAGGGGCCGGGAGAGAATGCCGGCATCATCGACGTTGGCGACGGCTGGGCCTGCGCCTTCAAAATCGAATCGCACAACCACCCGTCGTTCATCGAGCCCTTCCAGGGCGCGACGACCGGCGTCGGTGGCATCCTGCGCGACATCTTCACGATGGGNNGTCATGGACTCGCTGCGTTTCGGGCCCATCCGCGAAGCCGAGCTGGACGACCCATCAGCTTCTGCCGTGGTCCACAAGAACCACTCCCTGCTCGAAGGGGTGGTCAGCGGAATTGCGGCGTACAGCAATTGCTTCGGTGTCCCCAACCTGGGTGGGGAGACGCGCTTTGAAGCTTGCTATTCAGGCAATCCCCTGGTAAACGCCTTTGCGCTAGGCCTGGTGAGACGCGATGAGATCTTTTATGCCAAGGCCTCCGGCATCGGCAATCCGGTGATTTACGTGGGCGCGA
>PLZN01000092.1 GCA_003152195.1 Acidobacteriaceae bacterium | reverse complement strand
ACCAGCGCCCTTAATTTCAAAAAACCTGACCAGTCGATTCCGAATCTACCGTCCACACTTCCTGGGATTCCGCAGGCGATCCAGCAATGTGCCGCGAACCTGGCAGGAACGACACTCTACACCGTGCCCAGCACGCAGACTGTTCCAGCTCAGGAATCCGGAACCGCGGCTCGTCCCAGCGGAGTGTGCTAGTCACCATATGCAGCAACCCGGCGTCCGGTGGCACGTCAGACAGTCAATTCGAACCAAGACGCGATAACTCCCAGATCGTCGCTAGCCTTCCCGGCGCTTTGAAATCGTCCTAGTGGCTGCCAGCAGCGATTCCTGACAAGAGAATTGCCCCCGGGGTCGCTATTGCAACTTCATCTCAGGTTGTTGTCGAGCTTTCGTCTCCCAGCATTTATGAGCAGATTCCTGTGCGTGAAGGTCCGCTTCGTTCTCGGCTGTGGCAGCTGTCAAAAAGCAAAACGCGCAGATGGCATCGATCGTCTTGTCGGGGTTTACACGGTAAACGAACTGAAAGAAACTCACGCTTCCGGTCTCAGACATGCGGCCTCCGAAACAAGTAGAAAACCAGCTCAGGATTTGAAGTGCAGCAGCGAGCAAAGGATGCCTCCCGCCATATTGCCCCAAGGCGCAAAACTAACTGGTTGATTATGTGAGTTTTACTTCTGTTTCAAAATGCAGGGCTGGCGATTGGATCTCTATCCTCCGACGTGCCCATTTCCAACGTCATTCGTCAACTTGTATGTGATCTGGCGAATTCGCAGCCTCCGCTCCCGGCCGTCCTCGCAGTGGCGTACAAGTCCTGCAAGCGGCAAACAGAAGCGCGCTGAAGTCTTCCAGATCGTGCTTGCGATAATCACGCTCGCGCTCGTCTTGGCGGAGTGGATCGCTCATCACATCGTTCATAACGTACCGTAGGTGTCAGTCAACCGCTGGAGGCGGAGCCTCCATGCCTTCTATCTCCTCTTCGAGACGAGCGTGCAGCCGTTCGCTGAAGCCAAGAGGTAACTCAAATACCCGGTCGTCCGCGGTGAGGACGAGGATGTTCCGCGTTGAGTCCAGGATTGCCGAGCAGATCTCGCAGTGTTCAAGATGCTTCTGCACTTCTTCCAACACATCCGGCGCGAGGTTCCCGTCCAGGTAGCCGGAGATATGCGCCCAAACGTGTTTGCATTCTATGGCCATGGGAACCACCTCCGTTTGGGCGCTACTCCCTTTAACTGTGGCGCCAGATTTTTCTGCAACATCATGCGCGCTCGATGTAACCGTACTTTGACTGAGGCTATGCTGATGCCGATCGCTTCAGCCGCCTCGTTGACACTCAGCCCCTCTACATCTCTCAACAGGAAGACTTCGCGGTAGATCGGTGGCAGAGCGGTTACGGCTTGTCGCAATAAAAGACTAATTTCCTTTCGCTCCAGTGCCTCGGACGGTATTTCCTTCCAGTCTCGCAAAAGAGCCGGCGAGGTATGTCCGTAGTCATCCGGAGGCTCATCCAGCGACTCCATCTTTATAGTATCTCTGCGACGGATACGGCTTCGTGCCTCGTTCAGTGTGATGCTGACCAGCCAGGTGCCGAACTTAGCTTCGCCACGAAAGCTGGCCAGGTTGCGGAAGGCCTTGAGGAACGATTCCTGAGCGGCGTCCTCCGCATCCGCTTCGTTGCGGAGGAAGGACAGAGCCATGACGTAGACCTTACGTTCATAGGGGCGGATAAGTTCGTGGAACAGGCGAGAGTCGCCGGCGATGATCGAAGCGATCATCTGTGCTTCGTCCCGTGGGCTGGTGGTTGCCGCCATTGCTATGGGATCCTGCCTTGCAGACGCTTTACCAACAGAAGGTCCAGGGAGAAGAGACCTGCCCCAAAGATGAGGATCATCAAGGAAGCGTCGTCCACATAGAATTTCCCCGGGTCGGAGAAAATGGAGGCCGGCGCTTCACGGCCGGCAGTCGAATAAGCAACCATCATGTTTCTTGCCAGCAGCAGGCTGATGAACCGGGACCCGAGCCCCACAATCAATAGAAGACCACCAACCAACTCGAGGCCGGAAATAAAGTGCCCGTTGGCAGCGGGGAACGGAATGTTCAAGCTGGTGAAAAAGCCTGTAACCTTGGCGATGTGATGCATCTTTCTCCGACCCGTCTGCACGAACTGCCAACCCCAATAGAGTCTCACGGCCGGCAGAAAAGGCGGCTGAAGATAGGAGACTATGGTCGAAAAATGGGAATACAACCCGAATAGATACTTCATCACGCCTCTTGCCGGACTCGGTTTGTAGAGTTGCACTGGCCTGTCCGCACGCCCGTTAGAGGTCGCGGCGTTCAAATGGTTACAAGAAGAGCATGTGCCTGGATTTCTTATCAGGAACGGGTAATCACGGCATTTGCCCAAATCTGCTCCTAAGCGAAGCGCTGGGTGCCCCTCTAGCGGATGCGTTGCTCCGCCAGGTGAACGGAACCCAGACGGCTGCGGGTCAGTTGATCGTCGGCATCAGCGAGCATGTCACCTATTGGAACTCACTCGGATGGTCCGATCCTTTTTCGTCCTCACTCTATACGGAACGGCAGAATGCATATGGCGAGAGATTTCACCTGGACGGGGTCTATACGCCGCAGATGGTAATTAACGGCACAGAGCAGATTGTCGGCAGCGACCGCGCCGGGTTCGTGCGCGCGATCCAGAAGGAGGAAGAGCAGCTTCCGCGGATGTCTCTCCGCATCCTTTCAACGAGCGTGGTTAGAAACACATTGACCGTAAGTTTCTCCACCAGCGGCGGCGTGCCGGCTCAAGGGGCGGATCTGGTTGCAGTCCTGGCGGACGGCTCCGATCGATCCAGCGTTCTTCGCGGCGAAAACTTCGGTGGTTAGACGCTGGCACACGTCTCCGTAGCACGATCCATCTCCCGTGTGGCCAGGGTGCAGGCCGCAAGCGAGCGGAAGGTGCAGATTCAGATTCCATCTTCGTTTCAAGCTTCGCAGAGGCATCATCTCATCCTCTTCGCGCAAATCCCGGCAAACGGGCGCGTGCTCGGGGCGGATACAAAGCCGCTCTAGCATTTTCACTTCTGGTCTATATTGAGTGACCAATCCCGGCGCGGCTTTTCCCCAAGAAAAGCCGCACTTCGCTACACTTGCTTGTACAGAGTAGAAGTGAAAATGCTCTAGCGTTATCAGAGTTGGTATAACGTGAGCGACTGCTCTCTACGCAGCCGTTCCATCAAAGAACCGGGGCCCCCGGCACGCGGTCTTTGCGTGATGGGGTGGAAAGAAAGGCTGCGCCTAGCCGCTATGACCACATCACAGTAACTCTGATAATGCTTTTAGAGCGTCTACATATTGGTGTGGCCAGCGCGCATCTCTTCATTGAAGCTGGGCTTGGTGAGCGCGAACGCATCCTGGAGGCGTGCGCGGAACTCGGCTTCGCGCGCGAGCAGCGCTGGCGTAGCCGCGGCAAACTCATGGCCACCGTCTTTCTCTTCACTCAGGGTCACCATGCCGGCGGCGGCCAGCGCGGTAGCCGTACGGATCAGTTCCTCGGGGATGGTGTTGAGGTATTGCGCGTCCCGCGGGTCGGCGATCCAGACGGGCCGGGAGTTGCCCAGCACACCCGACAGCCAGAAAGCTTTCACCAGCAAAAACTGCTGCCGGCTTTGCTCATCGGTATCGGTGAAGAAAAACTTCTTTTGCCAGCGGCTGTAATAGCGGGTGGTGACCGGAACAGGCTGGCGGTTGCCGCTCTTGAGCAGTTCGAGCTGACCCTGGTCCAGCGTCTTGCGGATCGCGTTGTAAATGAAAGTCTCGGCATAGGGCTGCTCGGGAGCAGCGACGATTTCTGCAAAGGTCACCGTCATGCTGGCGGCGATCTTGGCATGCGCCTGGGAATCGGTGCCGTCGGCGACGTGGACCACGCCGTGCAGGATGTAGGTATCCGCGCCGGAAACAGAGCGGTGGAAAGGCCAACGGAACTCGCTGAAAGTGATCGGCATGCCGGCTAAAGTCACGTAAGCATCCGGCCGCGGATTGCGTAGCCGTTTGGCCTCGTCCCGCAAGTGCGCTGTCATCTCCGGCAATAGCTCGGGTCGATTGAAGTCGAAGGTGTCGCTCAGCTCCAGCCGCAGCGTGCCCTCGGCAGGGGTATCCCCAGAGGTGTTATTGCAGAGGCCGATACGAAAGATGGCGGTGGGGCGGCCATCGAAGTCTACTCCCTGTTCGGAGGAGAGGATGGTCAAGCCGGCATTTCCGGCGGCGATGCCGAGGGCGGTGCTCAGAGCAGTGACGAGATTGGCGGGCATGGATCTGCTTTCCTGCGGAAGTGTCAGATCTGATTGTACCGGCACTGCTATTGGGTCAGAGCGAAGGCAACCAGCGTTCGGCCATGAGTCCCCGAGGACTGCTCAAACTCCTGCAGCAATTGCTCTTCGAGGCCTTCGGGATCAGCTGCCATTTCACAGGAGGCAATCTGCTCCTCGGTGGCGCCGTGATAGCAAAGCTCGCAGACGCCGAGTCCCTGCTCCGAGCGCACAGGCGGTCCAAAGACGCGGCAGGTAACGGGGCGGGCAAGATACAGGTCACAAAGGCCGGTGGCGGGATCGAGTGCGGCACAGGGCTCCTCATTGGCGAAGTCTTCGAAACGCGCCTCGGCCTCCTCCGATGGATCCAGCAGGCCAGTCGCAGGATCGCCGGGAAAACCCTCGGCGAGGCGCTCGACCGATCTCCGCGCACGCTCGCGAATGGATTGGGCCCGTTCCGGATCCGTGCCGGCAAGCTCTCGTAGTCCCTGCTGAAGACGGGCCGCGTCGAGCTNNGCTGATGGATAGCGAAGACGCCCACGCAACATTGCGTGCAACCGGGCTTGCAGACTAGCCAATCTCCGCTGCGGCGGGCGGTGTCCGCCAGCGCTGCGTCGAGAATCTGTACCAGTTGGCGGTCGCCCGTGGGAAGCATAGAACCTGCGCAAAAATAGAAGGCGTAATCCTGGGACATTTTTTAGCGTCTATCAGTTATGAAGAGACGATGACAAAATAGTGAACACTATTGCAACTTTTGGAGCCATTCGGACGTTACAGGTTATAGGTGAATTCGCGCTTTGAGGAGCTTCGTGAAGAGATCCCCCAACTCCCCCCGCGTTCTGCGTTCCTGTCTATTCTTACTCAGCGCTCTGCAGATTGCAGTGCTACTTGTCACATTTGAGCGCCCGGCGCAAGCCTACGTCGACCCAGGTTCCGGCTTCGTCTTCCTTCATGTTGCCGGTTCCATGCTCGCTGGCGCGATCTACTATATGCGCCATCGCCTGAAGGGGATGATCGGCTCGGTGCGAAGACCAGCCCGAATTGCTCCGTCAGCAAGTACACAAACAGAGGCCGCAGAGAACCAGCCATGAGCCAGGGTACGTCGCAAGATATTGCGACGTTCCGCGATCCGGCCGGATCACTGCGCATCAAGGACGAACATGTCCTGCGTACGGTCAACCCCCACTATGCAGCGGAGGCTCTGCGTTTCCTGCAGTCCGACCTGGCCCGGCGCTGGACCGACGAGGGCCACCTGATTGCGAGTCAAGTGCTTTCCGCGGAGAAAGATCAGCCCCTTCTGCTCCAGCATCCGCGCGTTTTTTTCCCTTCCTATCCGTGGGAATGGACGCCCGGGCAGTGGGTCGCGGCGGCTGAACTAACGCTCGAACTATGCAGCCGGCTGCTCCACGAAGGCTGGATTCTTAAAGATGCGACCCCGCTCAACATCCTCTTCGATGGCGCGCGCCCGGTTTTTGTGGATTTACTGTCGATCGAGCGTCGTGATCCGGGCAGCCCGTTGTGGCTTGCCTACGGACAATTTGCGCGCACCTTTCTACTGCCTCTGGCAGCTTACAAATACCTGGGCTGGCCCTTGGCGGCCACGCTGAATCGCCGCGATGGCTATGAGCCCGTGGACCTGTACCCTTACCTTTCGAGCAGGGAACGCTGGGGCGCGCCGCTTCGTTCCCTGGTAACGCTTCCTTACCTGCTTCAGACCCGGAAGCGCGGAACCGGAGCGCCGCCTAAACTCCAGCAGGAGCCGCAAATTGCCGCCGCGGTTCTCCAGCGAAACCTGAGAGCCTTCGGCAGAACGCTGCATGCCCTGAAACCAACCGGACGCGATTCGCGATGGAGCCAATACCAGGCAGACGCCGGCCACTACAGCGGCCAGGATCGGCAGCAGAAGCAGGAGTTTGTCAGCCGAGCCATGCATTTGCTGCGGCCCGATTCCGTGCTCGATATCGGCGGCAATACCGGTCATTACTCGCGCATTGCTGCCGGCGTGGGCGCGCGCGTCGTTGCCTGGGACACCGACGTTGCCTCTTGCGACCGCAGCTGGAGGGAGGCCAAGGCGGCCGGCCTGCCAATACTTCCCCTGGTCGCTGATGTGGCCAGGCCAACTCCGGCCACCGGTTGGTGCAATACCGAGTCTCTCACTCTATTGGAACGGGCACGCGACCGCTTCGATTGCGTCATGATGCTGGGTATTCTGCATCATCTCCTGCTTGCCGACCAGATTCCCATCGCTGACGTGGCCGGGCTCCTGGCATCGCTCACCCGCCGCTCGAGCATTGTGGAGTGGGTTCCCAGGACCGATGTGCGCTACATCGATCTTTGCCGCGGGAGAGACGAACTCTATGGGCATCTGGATGAAGATCTCTTCGTAAAGCAATTCACCCGCTATTTTACGATTGCGGCGCGCGAGGAATTGGCCAACGGCCGCGTGCTCTTTCTGTTCGAGAAGACATGAACCTCAAGACCATCGTCCAGGGCGTTGGAGCGGCGATGCTGCTCATGATCTCTCATCTCGCGGCACTGGTCTCGCCCTACCATTCGGTGCTTTATCACAGCGTCTTGCCCATGCGCAGCGTTGTCTGGGGTACCCTGATCGACTTGGCAGCCGGCTCCCTATTGGCTGCCCTCCTCTTCAGTTACCTGCAGAAGAGCCAGACCGGTCTGCGCACCTTGGTTTGGGCGCTCATCGCAGCCCGGCTTGCCCATGCGATCGTCGGAACCCTCGTTCCAACCCTGGGCTGGGATATTCCTCGCCTTACCCCCTCCACCGCATCCGTCGTAACTCTCGTGGGTGCGCTGACGTTGTGGTGGCTTCGGCCATCGGCATACCGGGCGGCTGTCCACGGGTTGCTGGTGCTGCTGTTTCTCGCCGGATGCACCGCGGTGTGGATGGTGCCGGAACTCTTGTATCGGGGGCTGCAGGCGCAGCGGACCGACGCGCTGGTGCCCGTGACACATCCCGCTCAGGCCTCGGATCGAAGGGATTCGGCAGGCCGTGGCGGACGGATCGTGTGGCTCCTTTTTGACGAACTCTCCTATGACCAAACCTTCGATCATCGATTTCCCGGGCTCGCCATGCCCTCCTTTGACGAGTTCAAGAGCAAGAGCGTCGTGTTCAGCGATCTCAAGCCGGCGGGGTCTGCCACCGACCTGGTTATTCCTGCATTTTTTCTGGGTAAGCCGGTCGACAACATCCGCAGCGGTGCGGACGGAGAACCGATGCTTCAATTGGCTGGGAGCAAGCAGTGGCAACCTTTCGATGCCCACGCCACGCTGTTTTCAGACGCCCACCGCCTGGGCTGGACGACCGGTGTCGTCGGTTGGTTCAACCCCTATTGCCGAATTCTCGCAGGAACCCTCGACTACTGTTTCTGGAGGATGGGAGACGGAGAATTCGGCGGCCCGCTCTCGACTAAATCTTCCCTCGAGAATGCCATTTCGCCCATCCAGAACATGGTGTGGGAGCTGGAACGAAAACCGGGCTTCACCCAGCAAGTCCATGCGGCGGACCTGGCGGCGATCATGCAGGCGGCAACGGCATTGATACGCGACCCGAGCATCAGCTTCGTTTTCATCCACCTGCCGGTGCCGCATCTCCCGGGCATCTACGACCGTAAGATGGGAACCATGCGCGCCAGTGGCACGTATCTTGACAACCTGGCGCTCAGCGACCAGGTCCTGGGCGAGTTGATGAGCAGCTTGAACGCGGCTACTTTGGCCTCCAAGACCACGGTCATCGTCTGTTCCGACCACTCCTGGCGCCTGGCCATATGGCGGCCAACCGCCCTGTGGACGAAGGAAGAGGAGGAGGCAAGCCACGGCCAATTCGACCCGCGTCCGGTCCTGATGATCCACTACCCCGGGCAGCAAGCGGAGCATGACATCACCGCGCCCTTCGAAGAGATCCGCATTCACCAGCTCCTCGAGCATATGCTGCGAGGCGAGGAACCGGAGCTTGCTCAATCCCTGCTCGCCGGCGCCGCGGAATTGCCTGCTGCAGCCAAGCCGTAGGGCGTTTTCACTTCTGGTGCATATGGAGTGACCAATCCCATCGCGGCTTTTCCTCAAGAAAAGCAGCACTTCGCTACTCTCGCCAGTACAGAGTAGAAGTGAAAATGCTCTACGGCTTGGTCACCGGCTACACTATGGTGAAACCGCTCCCGGTTGGCTGCTTTCCGTGATGATGCCTGAGCACTCGCCCAGGCCGATACTTACGAAACCTGGCCGTTCACAATATCCGCGAAAAGTGATTTCGTCGCCGTCTTCAAGAAAGCCGCGCCACTCTCCCGTGGGCAACGAGACGCGATCCAGACCATTGCGGGTGATTTCGAGCAGGCAGCCGCGGGATTCATCCCGCGGTCCGGAGGCAGTGCCGCTGGCCAGCAGATCACCGGGCAGAAGATTGCAGCCATTGCTCGCGTGATGCGTCAGCAACTGTGCCACCGTCCAATAAAGGTGGCGGAGGTTGCCGCGGCTGAGGCGAACAGCTTTGCTTCCTGTCTCGCGCATCCGTGCGGAACGCAGGTAGACCTCAAGGGTAAGGTCGATGCCGCCCGCGTGCCGGTCGTGCTCCGAGTCGAGGTAGGGAAGCGGCGGTGGGTCTTGAGGCGGTCGCGCAAACGCCGATAAGCGAAAGGGCTCAAGCGCCTCCATGGTGACGATCCAGCGTGAGATGGTGGTGGCAAAGCTCTTGGCCAGAAATGGCCCCAGAGGCTGGGATTCCCAGGCTTGGATGTCACGCGCTGACCAGTCATTGAGCAGGCACAGGCCAAAGATGTGCGCGGCGGCGCGATCGATAGCGATGGCTTCTCCCAGCCTGTTGCCAGGCCCGACAAAGAAACCGACTTCCAGCTCATAATCAAGCTTTTGGCTCGCCGCGAAGCGGGGTGGGGCTCCGTCGGTGGACAAAATCTGCCCCAGCGGGCGCTTCACGCCGGCGCCGCTGACCAGGATCGACGATGCGCGGCCGTGATAACCGATGGGCACATACTTGTAGTTGGGTAAGAGGGGATTCTCCGGCCGGAAGAGTCTGCCCACATTGGTGGCGTGGTAGATCGAGGCATAGAAATCGGTGTAATTGCCGATCACGGCCGGCTTGAGCATCGTCGCTTCCGCCATCGGGAGCAGGTGCGGCCCCAAAGCCTGCTGGTGGCCCGGTGCACCGGGGTGGTCGGCGCGGAGCAAATCGCTGAGCCGGGCACGCAGTGGCGACCAGCACTCCTGGCCGAGAGCCATCAGTGGATTGAGCGTTCTCGCACCACAGGCCGCTACTGCGGCCGCCGGGAGCGAGGTCAGAAGACCCGCGACAGAGCAGCCGCGTAGGTCCAGAATCTGGTCTCCGATGGCCACGCCGAGGGTGGGTTGGTTGGCCGAAGGATGGGGTGCTTGGAAAACGCCAAATGGCAGGTTTTGTATCGGGAATGCGCTACCGGGGCGATTCGCCGAAGCGACCCAGCTTTGACGCTCAGGATCATGTGTGGGATTCATCATTAAATCCAAAGTCTATCGTTGCATTTATCGAATTGGGCTTCCCGTGAAGTGCTTCTTGAGCGATTGCCACACCTCAAAGTAGTCCCGCTGCAGACAATCCGTCTCTAACGCGAAGCGGGTAGGGTAAAGCACTAACTGGGTCTCGAACATGAAGGCCAGGGTGCCGCCGAGATAATGGGGCTTGAGGTCGGCAATCTCGGCACGCTCGAAGGTCTCCGCATCGGGCCCGTGTGCCTGCATGCAGCTATGCAGGCTGGCTGAGCCGGGAACGAAGCCTTCGGCCTTGGCATCGTATTGGCCGAAGATCAGGCCCATGAATTCGTTCATCGCGTTGCGGTGGAACCAGGGCGGGCGAAAGGTGTGCTCGGCCACCATCCAACGCGGCGGGAAGATGGCGAAATCGACGTTGGACGTGCCCGGCACCGCGGTGGGTGCGGTGAGGACGGTATAGATCGAGGGGTCGGGATGGTCGAAGCTGACCGTGTTGATGCAGTTGAAGTTTGCCATGTCGTACTTGTAAGGCGCATAGTTGCCGTGCCAGCCGACCACATCGAGCGGCGAGTGATCGATTCCGGCGGACCATAGCTGGCCCTGGAATTTGCACAAAATCTGAAAGTCGCCCTCCACATCCTCGAAGGCGGCGACTGGGGCAAGAAAGTCACGCGGGTTGGCCAGCCCGTTGGCGCCGATCGGACCCAGGTCGGGCAAACGGAAGGGAAGGCCATAGTTCTCGCAGATATAGCCGCGGGCGGAGTGCTCGAGTAGCTCCACGCGCACCTTGAGGCCGCGGGGAATAACGCAGATCTCCCCCGGCGCAACATCCAGGATGCCCTGCTCGGTGGCGAAGCGCAGCTTGCCCAGCTGGGGAACGATCAACATCTCGCCATCGGCGTTGGCAAAGAAGCGGCCGGACATGCTTTGGTTAGCGGCATAAATGTGCACCGCGCATCCCGTCTGCCCCGCCGGGCCGCCATTGCCGCCAAAGGTGATGATGCCGTCGAGGAAGTCGCAGGGCGCGGCGGGAATGGGCAGCGGATCCCAGCGGAGCTGGTTGGGCGTAGCCGGGACCTCTTCAAAAGGCCCACTACGCATGTTGTTGCCAGGGAGGTTGACGAAGGGTCTGTGGGTGACCGAGGGGCGTATGCGATAGAGCCAGGCCCGGCGGTTGGTGGCGCGTGGAGCAGTGAAGGGAGTACCGCTGAATTGTTCGGTGTAGAGACCGAAGCGCGATTTCTGCGGTGCATTCTGGCCCTGAGGCAAAGCACCTGCAACAGCTTCGGTTGCAAATTCGTTGGCGAACCCCGATTGATATTGCAGCTTTGACATAGATCCCTCTCTGATAACGCTCTAACGCTACAGGAAATATCTTTCCAGCGCCCAGACAGTCGGCCAGAAGAAGGTGGTGCCCGTCCTCTTTGCTCAGGCGAGGGGCGAAGGAGGGGCCTAATATTAACAAGTGTGCCCTTTGCGATCTATTGGGCGAGTTTTGATGCGCTCGGGGTCAAACACCACCGATACTCCCCAGCAGCAACCGACCCCGGAAGGAGACCCGGATTTCCTGCTACGCGACACCCAGGATGGGGGCGTGTGCGGCTTTCTTTAAGGAAAGCCGCATGAAGTGCGCTGATCCCACCAACACCTGACAGGAAATCCAAGGAGCGGCGGCGGCGGTTCGGCCCGGGCCGCCCTCCGCGTCACCTGCGAATGGTGCCATCCGTAACCGGCAACCACGAGAGGCAGAGGACTTTTTGCATCCAAGAGAGGGAGACTTAGTGAGTCAAGACGCGCACAACAGACTGCGGGAGAGACCCATGCAGGACAATAGGCCGCTCCTTCGGATCGTAGCGGGCGCCAAGCTTCCAGTGACGCTGTCGATCGCGGTACTGCTGTTATGCGCACCTGTGGCTTGCCCGCAGACCGAGGCCGCGCTGCCCGCGCTCGGCGCAGACCAGGTGGTGCAATGTCTGCTCGAGAAGAACAAGGAACGTGCGCAAGGCCTGCAGCATTATTCGGGGAAGCGCAGCTACCGTCTCGAGTATCGGGGCTTCCCCACCTCTGCAGAGGCGACGATGGAGGTGGAGGTGAATTTTGATGCACCCGCCTCCAAGCGCTTCACCATCGTGAGCTCGACCGGGTCGAAGCTGATCCTGAATCGAGTGTTTCACAGGCTACTGGAAAGCGAAGAGCAGGCCGGCGACCTGAGCAACCGAAAGCACACCGAGCTCGGTCCGGACAACTACACCTTTTCCCTTGCCGGCACCGAGGGCACCAACTATGTGCTGAATGTTGAGCCGAAGGTGGAGAGCCGATTCCTGTATCGCGGAAAGATCTGGGTGGACGCAAACGACTTCGCGGTCACACGCATCGAGGCCCAGCCGGCTCGGAATCCGTCGTTCTGGACCACAAAATCGGTCATCCATCACACCTACCAGAAGGTGGACAATTACTTCTATATGCCCAAAGAGAACAAGACAGTGACCAACGTCCGGCTGGGAGGGGTGGCGACACTTACCATCGAATACCAGTCTTATCAAGTGACGGCAGCCTCCAAAACCGTTGTATCGACGAGGCGGGAGATCCCTTCTGGTGAGGGAACCGCATGGCCGGACGGCGGCGGTAACGACGAAGGCGCGAGTTTCCTGCTAAGAAAAAAGTAGGCCCTTGATCCGCTTTCGCTGCGGGTCAAGAGGACATTGGACCGCAATCTTTCATTCTGCTCACCCTTCCACTCGCGCTTACTAATTTGTGCGTACTTCCGCAGCCTACCCTGCCGTTGGTACGATACCGCGTGAAGACCGGCCTGCGGCAGATTCCTTTGCTGAGTCTGTGCCGCTTCCAGCCACCAAAGGAGAGATCATGATTCTTGTCACCGGAGCTTCCGGAAACGCAGGCCGCGCCGTCGTGGATGAAATGCGCAGAAGCGGTGTGCCCTTTCGCGCGATGTATCGCAGCCAGGAAGATGCCCGCAAAGCGTCGACCGGGGTTTCGACCGTGATTGCGGATTTCTCCTCCAGGGAAAGCATGAAGGGCGCTCTCACCGCTGTCGATTCGGTTTACCTCGTGTGTTCCCCGATCCCCGCGTTGGTGGAATTGGAGAGCAAGGTGATTGATGCGAGCCGGGAGAAGGGTGTGAAACACCTGGTGTTGAACTCCGCCTTGGGCGCGGGCGATTACCCAAAGTCTTTTCCTGCTTGGCATCGCATTGTGGAAGACAAGCTAAAAGCGTCCGGTTTGGCGTTTACGATCCTCCGCCCAAATTCATTCATGCAGAACATCCTGTCCTATGTCGCGCCCAGCATCCGGCAGCAAGGAGCTTTCTTTGCGGCCATGGGGGACGCGCGAACCAGCTATCTTGATCTTCGGGATATTGCCGCTGTCATTCCAGGGTGCTCACGTCGCCCAGTGAGCATATGGGCAAGACTTATGAACTAAATGGTCCAGAGGCAGTTACGTATGCCGAACTCGCCCAGCGGATCGCGCGTGTCTGCGATCGACCGGTTAAGTTTGTCGATATACCGGAAGCGGCACAGCGGACCAGCATGCTGGCTCTGGGCATGCCGGAATGGCAGGTGGACGCTCTGCTTGATTTGCAGCGGTATTACACCAACGGGCAGGGCGGAGAAGTGACCGAGGTGTTGGCCCAACTGCTTGGGCGGCCACCGCTAAAGTTGGACTCGTTCCTCAAGGAGTTTCAAGACAGCTTTCGCAACTCGGCTACAGGCGCATGACGAAATAGCGGGTGACGCGCTCCCGCACAGTGAGGCCTCCCGGTTTCTCAACTTCAGGGCGTATGCCTCAGTCCCGGCAATGCCGGGAC
>PLZN01000293.1 GCA_003152195.1 Acidobacteriaceae bacterium | reverse complement strand
CGCCGGTGCGGGAGATTTCCTCGACTTCTTCTTTCATGCGGGCCTCGGTAGCGGAATCGACGCAGCCGAGGACAACTTCATCGCGGGCGGTGAGGGCGGAGATCTCTTCCCACGCGGCAGCGCGATTGAGCGCTATGCGACCCACGCGGAGGACGTGGCTGGCAATTTCAATCCCAAGAGTCCGCAGCATCAGTTTGGCCAGGGCTCCGGCGGCGACGCGCGCGGCGGATTCGCGGGCCGAGGCGCGCTCCAGCNNCCGGCGAGATCGGCGTGGCCGGGACGCGGCGAGGCGACGGCCTTGTGCTGCGCGGGGTCGCCGGCCTCGACGGGAAGTTTGTCTTCCCAGTTCTTCCAGTCGCGGTTGACAATTTCTACCGCTATGGGAGACCCGATGGTCTTGCCGTGGCGCACACCGCTGAGTACGTGGGCCTTGTCGGTTTCGATCTTCATGCGCCCGCCACGGCCGTAGCCCTGCTGGCGCCGCCACAGCTCCCGGTCGATAAACTCCAGATCGACATCGAGACCGGCGGGCAGTCCGGAAATGAGGGCGATCAGGCACTCGCCGTGTGATTCACCAGCCGTTGAAAAACGTAGCATCTTATATGGCGAGCAGGCTCTAGAGCATTTTTACTATGACTGTGAGTTGGCAACATTGGCTATGTGCGGCCATTCTTCGGCGGAATGGCCGCGTTTGGTCCAGTTTCCTCACTTACACCAATAGTAAAAATGCTCTAGGGTTTGATTGTAGACGATTTTGCTGTCAAGGTAGCCGCACCGTGCCTATGCGGATCTAGCGCGGTAACCGTCTCCCCGGCCGTGTTGCTGCAGCAAGCCTGCAATAACTAGTTGTGCAGGATCCAGTCATACTGCGCCTCGTCCAATGGCACAACAGAGAGCCGTGACTGGCGGACGAGGGGAGAAGCCTGAAAGATCTGCTGCTGCTTGATCTCCGCCAGAGTTTTTGGCCGCGTGATGGCCGCTCCGGCCGCGATGCGAACCAGCGGAACTTTAGGGTTGGATAAATCCACCGACTTTACGTGCGCCGAGCCAACCGCGCTCTTTTCATCACCCGTGTGATAGATGACAAGTTTATCGCCCTTCTTCATGGCGGCGAGGTTCTTCACCGCCTGCGGGTTAGTCACTCCTGTCCAGTCGGTTTCCTTTTCCCGCACCAGCTCTTCAAACGAGTAGGCGGTGGGCTCGGTCTTGAGCAGATAGTTCATGAATTACTCCTCCGACCCGGGCTGGGTTTTGACCTTGAGGAACGCCGCCGTGTCGAGCAACGGCCGATCCATGGAGCGCACCCAGTCCGTCATCTCGCCCGCCTGCCCCCCCTGCGCTTCGTGACGCTCAAATTCGCTGCGCATGGTGTGCATCTTGGCATCCAGATCGTCGAGGTAGTGGAGCAACACAGCTTCCGGAATCATGGGCAGTTTGGGCGAACCGAACTCCAGTTTGCCATGATGGCTCAGAACCATGTGCTCGACCAGCATGCGAAGCGCCGGGGGAAAGTCGGTGAGCGCTGACAGCTTTTTTTCGATCATCGCGATGCCGATGGTGATATGTCCTACAAGTTGCCCCTGCAGGGTGTAATCGAAGCTGGTGCCCCAGCGCAGCTCCTCCAGCTTGCCAATGTCATGCAGGATGGCGCCGGTCAGGAGCAGGTCGCGGTTGATCTCGGGATAATGGCGCGCCGCCAACTCGCAGATGCCCACCAGGGAGACCACGTGCTCCAGCAGACCGCCCAACCAGGCATGATGGAGGGTCTTGGCGGCTGGGGCCTGACGGAATGCCGTAGCGAACGCTGGATCGTCGAGAAAGGAGCGCACCAGCGCCTGGAGGGAAGCATCGCAAAAGCTGTCGACGGAGCGAACCAGCGCAGCCCATAATTCCTCGACGTCTTTCCGCGTCTGGGGAACATAGTCCGCCAGCTCGAACTCGTCCGCGCTGGCGCGGCGGAGCTTTTCCAGGTTCAACTGCAGGCGCCCGTTGTAGCGGCAGACCTCGGCGCGGACCTTAACCACATCTCCCTGCTCAAACCCGGAGACAGCATCCGCGAAATTGTCCCACATGCGGGATTCGATCTGGCCGGTTCGGTCGCCGAGGGTCAGAGCCAGATAGTGGCCGCCCTCCTTTCGGCCGCGCAATTGCTTAGAAGCCACGGCGAAAAAAGAGACAACCACCTGGTTTTCGAAGCTGGCTGCATCCGCGACGTAAAACTCTTTCATTTCGCCTGCATTCATCTTGCAACGGCACTGGCGCGCGGAACTTCCAGCGCTGAAACCTTAGGGTTGCGTTGCGCCCGGGGGCTGCGGTTGACCAGCGGAAGGCGCCGGCTCGCTGCTGGAGGGCTGCGCCGGCTGGCTAGTCGCAGGCGGCGCCGCCGCCGGCTGACTGGTGGTGGGCGCCGGCTGATTGCCAAGATAGGGCTGCGGGGTTTGCTCCGGCTGCTTCGGCTTAGCAGAGTACCGGGTCTTATCGCCCTTCTGCTTGGTCTTTTTCGCCTGCGCAGTCTGGTCGGCCAGCCCTAGCGGAGCGTCCTGCACCTTCTGCCCTGCCACTTCGTCCGGAGTCGGCGCATCCGTTGTATCCGAGGAAGACTTCGAACGTTTTGCCTTGGGCACGGGCACCCGATTGCTCAGGCGCGTCTTCCGTTCCGTCACCGGGGCGGTCGTGCTGCTCACACTGCCATCCGGGTTTACGTAGCGGGTTTCAGGAGTCGTCACACCCGGGGCTGCGGCATCCGGACCAATCGAGGGGGCGGTGGCAGCAGCCACTTGCCCGGCAGGGAGAGACTCGCGAGGAGCCTGCCCGAAGCGGATCTTCTCTCGCTTGCCCGGACTCTGGACCTGGACGTTCTGGTTGGTGTTGCTTGCCTGTTGCGTGGTTCCAGCAGGCACGGCGGTCGCGGCCGGGGCCTGGGTGGCGGCAGTCTGCACAGCGGTAGTCCGTTCCCTGCCGCGGAAGCGGGTACGCGCAAATTTCTTCTTCTTTTTAGCTGCTGGGGGCGTATAGGCGCTATAGGTCAGGCGCATTTCATTTCCACTGGAGCCGGTATCTACGGCTCCCGGCTTGATTTCTACAAATGCCTCACCTCGCAGCTTGGTAAGGTACTGCCGCAGTGCGGGCTGCATACGATCCAGGAAAAGAGCCTCCTCCACTTGTGGCTCCACCTGCTTGAAGCCAGCGTCACCGCCAAGAGTATGCTGCACGACCTGAAGAATGATGAAGCCTTGTTTGGTCCGAATCGGTTGCGTGTATTGGCCGGCATTCAGGGCGAAGGCCTTATCTTCAATTTCCTTGGCCAACATCCCGCGGCGAAACTCACCCAGCGTGACGTCCTTCGCCGCATTGGGCCCGGTCGAAGCCTCCTTGGCCACGTCCTCGAACTTTGCCCCCGCCGCCAGTTTCGCTGCGATCGCGTCCGCCTGCGCCTGCGCCGCCGCGACCTGAGCCGGGTCCGCCGCCTCTGTGCCCGCGATTGCCGGGGTTGGAATCAGAATCTCGTTAAGATTGACGGATTCCGGCTGCGCAAACTCACTTTCGTGCTCTTTGTAGTACCTCTGCACGTCCCCCGGCGACATGGTGATGTGCCGCCCAACCTCGTCCCGCACCACCTGCTGCGTAATGATGCCGGTGCGGATGTTGGCCTTGAAATCCTCATAGGAGAAGCCTTGCTGTTGCGCAGCCTTCTCCAGGTCATCGAGCGAGTCGAGATGATTCTGCTTTCTGAGCTCGTCAAGCCTCTTTACCAACTCAGTTTCGCCGGTGATCCCGAGCTCCTTGCCTTTGGAGAGCAGGAGCTGCTGATCAATCAGATCGCGCAGCAGATCAGCCTGGCGCTTTTCCAGCTCAGGGGCAGGAATAGCTTGCTGCTTGCTCTCGCTATCGAGCTGTTGCGCGGCTCGATCGTAGTCGGACTGGGTGACGATCTGGTCATTCACCCGCGCGACAATATCTTCCACGACCTTGCCTGTGACCGGAGCCGGCTGGGTCGTCGGCGGGTTGATGCTGCTGGGGCCGTGAGCATTGGTGGCTTGGGCGAAGGACGGGACAGCGCTTAGGCTCGCGCTCAAGATCAAAATCGCCGTGGATTGCAGAGACTCAGGAAAAATCATATGTCTGGACATCTCGTATAGCTGGTAAGTGGTAGCTTACAGCCCTATATGTGGTACTTGGCCGTGAGTCGGCACGCGCCCAGTAGCGCGGCCTGGAGATTGGATCGGCACCTGAATTGACAACTCCAGGAACCAACGCGGAAAGTGTTGTTTCTCTTGGATAATTCTAATCGTCCCTTCGATCAAATCCAATTCCGCAAGCCGGGAACGAAGCGGATATCCCAACCCAAGTGGAATACGTCCAATGATATACTTCGAGTCAAGAAGACCCCGGGCCTGCGCAGCAGGGCCCCTCTCTTTGCGCCTCCAGACCCAGAGGATTCTATGGCCTCCCGCACACGACGGTTTCTGTTCTCGATTCTCCTCTTCTTTGTCATTTGTGGCTTTGTTGGTACGGTCGTAAGCCAGAGGCTAGGCGCGCAATCCAGCAGCGACGAATCTGCGTTACGCGACGATCTCCGCTCCTTCACCAGCGTTTATGACCTGGTGGAACAGAATTATGCAGAGCCGTTGACGGGCGACAAAGCGGAGAAAGCTGTCTACGACGGGGCCATTCCCGGCATGCTGCGCGTGCTCGACCCTCATTCCAGCTTTTATGATCCCAAAGCCTATGCCAAGATGCGCGAGGATCAGCATGGCAAATACTACGGCGTAGGGATGCTGATCCAACCGCAGAACAACAAGATCGTCGTGGTCAGTCCGTTTGAAGGCACCCCTTCCTTCAAAGCGGGCATCCGGCCCGGAGACGTGATTGTCGCCGTGGACGGCAAGTCCACCGACAACATGAACTCGGAAGACGTCGCCAACGTGCTCAAAGGTCCCAAGGGGACCCATGTGCAGATCACGATCGCACGCGAGGGCGCAGCCAAGCCGCTGGTGTTCGACCTGATCCGGGACGAGATCCCGCACAACAGCATCGACCTTACCTACATGATCCGGCCCGATGTCGGCTACGTGCACATCACCAACTTTCAGGAGACGACGGGCCGTGAGCTTTCCGACGCGCTGGATCACTTCGGCGATGTGCACGGGCTGATTCTGGATCTGCGCGGGAATCCCGGCGGGCTATTAAGCGAGGCGGTAGCCGTATGCGACAAGTTCCTGGAGAAGGGTCAGGTGATCGTCTCCCAGCGTGGCCGTGCCTTCCCCGAACAGACGTATCGTGCGACCCATGGCAACGGGGGCCGCGAATATCCCATCGTGGTGCTGGTCAATCACGGCACGGCTTCAGCCGCTGAAATTGTTTCTGGTGCCTTGCAGGATCATGATCGCGCGATCATCGCCGGAGAGACCACCTTCGGCAAGGGTCTGGTACAAACGGTTTACCCATTGTCTGAAAATACCGGCCTGGCGCTCACGACGTATCACTACTACACTCCCAGTGGCCGGCTCATTCAGCGCAATTACAACGGCGTTTCACTTTACGACTACTACTACAACCACGACCAGCCGCAGGATGAGAAGAGTCGTGAGGTCAAGGCCACCGACTCCGGGCGAACGGTGTTCGGAGGTGGCGGGATCACACCCGACGATAAGATCGACACTCCGAAGTCAGTTCCCGTTCAGGACACTCTGCTGGAGCACTATGCGTTCTTCAATTTCGCCAAGCATTACATGGCCAACCGGACCGTGGGCAAAGACTTTCAGGTAGACGACTCGGTGATGGACGCCTTCAAACAGTTTTTGACCAGTCAGCAGATTGCATACACCGATGCCGATCTGAACCAGGTGATCGACTGGGTCAAGGCCAACATCAAGGCCGAGATTTTCACCACGCAGTTTGGCCAGGAAGAGGGCCTGAAGGTACGCGCAAATTGGGATCCCATGATCAACAAGGCGCTCGATTACCTGCCCCAGGCAAAAGCCCTGGAGAGCGCCGCCAAGCACGCCGAAACGCAGCGTGCCAGTGTGCGGGTAAACCAGTAGTAAGGCTGCTGAGCAGAGTGGCGTTGAAGGAAAGAAACCGCAGGTCCCTCCACTGCGCTACCCCCCCGGATTTCCTGTCGAGCTTGGTGGAATTCGCGAACTTCAATGCGGCTTTCCTTAAAGAAAGCCGCACACGTAGCCATTTCTGGTGCTGCGCAGTAGGAAATCCGGGGTGCGCTCCGGTTGGGATGACAAATTTTGAATTGGTTCCGGACCTTATAGTTTGTTACACCAAAAGGGCGACCCACTCTAACCTTGGTCACTCCGACCGGAGCGTACCCAGATTTCCTACTGGCGGGTGGCCCCGCTTCCGGGCACCTTCGTCATTGCAACAAAATCGCGGGTGGCAGGAGAAATCTCTTAGCGGGAATCGGGAAGGCTGCTGCCATAGCGGATCAATAGCGAGAGCAGCTTGCGCGCGTCCCAGTAGCGCGGCATGTAGCGCCGGGGATTCGAGAGACAGCGAAACAACCATCCCAGATACATCTTGTCCGCCCATCTCGGGATTTGCACCTGGTCGCCGCTCAAGAACGCGATGGCTGCCCCAATGCAATGGATTGAAGGCTTGCAGTTCAGCTCACTTCTCAAATAGAGACCGAGGCGTTCCTGCGTGCCGCCCCCGAGCGTCACGATAATATGCCGGGGGCGCCGCTCTTCGATTCTCTTGAGCAATGCGGCGTCCTTAATTGCCTTGCCGTAAAGCGGCGCGATGTACATGTCTTCCGCGGCCAACTCAATCCCCTGCCGTCGCAGCCACGCGCAATTCTTGCGCGCACTTTCCCCGTTGGCCATGATCCAGAAGCTCCCGCTAGCCTGGAAAAAGTCGGGCTGCTTCAGTAATGAAGAAAGATACTTCAGACCGGAAACCCGGCGGATGGAATCGCGCTTGAGGCGGTTCCAGATCATGACCATGAAGGCGCTGTCGGTAATCACCACGTCCGCGCCCTGGAGAGCTTCACGATACCCTAGATCGTGGGCTATGTTTTGCAGGGCCGGAGCTGCCGGAACCACCAGCAAGCCGCCCCCGCTCATGCGTGCGATCGCCTCATCTGCGTCTCCCACGAAGAATCGGATACCCAGGATCTGCCGGAACTGCGCGCTTGCCGTCGCTATTGCTGTCACTCCCACAGGGTCCGTCTCCTCGGTCTACACCATCATCAGGGTAACTAAAAAGTCAATCTCAACGGAGCCTCACCACAGTAGCTTTGATTAATGCTCTTGAGCAATCACAAGTTGGTGTAAGGCACAACTGAATCCTTGGTGCCATACAGTAACTATGATTGCGCTAGAGCGGTTTCACAATTGGTGTAGACCGAAGCGAAAGCCCTTCTCATGGATTCTCCCCAGGAAAACCACACCTCGCGATCCTTATGAGGCCACAGTAATTGTGAAACCGCTCTAGACGATTGCCATCGTTTGGCTCTCGATCCATTCGTAAGTCTTAGCCAATCCCTCTTTAAGACGGACCGAGGGTTCCCACCCAAGATAGTGCTTAATCTTTGTGTTATCGCTGTTCCGTCCGTTGACACCTTTGGGCGCATCCAGCTTGTACTTGCGCTCCAGTTTCACTCCGGCGATCTCTTCGGCGACACCCACCAACTGGTCGATCGTGACCAGTTCGTTGCTCCCGAGATTGATGGGCTCGTGGATTTCACTCTCGAGGATTGCCTGCGTGCCCAAGGTGCAATCGTCGATATACATGAAGCTCCGGGTCTGTTTGCCGTCTCCCCATATCTCGATTTCGTGTTTGCCTGACGCTTTGGCTTCGATGATTTTTCGACAGATTGCGGCCGGCGCCTTTTCACGGCCGCCTGTCCAGGTACCGAGAGGGCCATAGACATTGTGATAGCGAGCTACCCGGCATTGCAGGCCAAAGTCTTCTTCAAAGTGGCGGCACATGCGCTCGCTGAAGAGCTTCTCCCAACCGTAGCCGTCTTCAGGAAGCGCCGGATAGGCGTCCTCCTCCTTGAGCGCAAGCACATCAGGACTTTTTTGTTTTTCGGCGTTGTACACGCAAGCAGAGGAGGAGTAGAAAAATCGCTCAACTCCCTGGTCCCGTGCGGCCATGAGCATGTGTGTATTGGCCAACACGCTCAACATGCAAAGGGCTTTATTGTTCTCGATAAAACCCATGCCGCCCATATCGGCGGCTAATTGAAAGACAACCTCAGCACCCTGGGCCGCCTTCATGCAACTGTCTTTGTCTTTAAGGTCCAAAACCAGGTTGGTGACGGCGGGAGAAGGCTGGTACCACTGATTCATGGGCTTCACGTCCACCGCGCGGATCACCTTTGCTCCGCTGACCAGCAAACTCTTAACCAGGTGTCCGCCGATGAAACCGCCGGCTCCAGAAACGACCACCTTGGCGTTTTTCAGCTTCATGTACCAGGCCCCCGATGGAATCCGCCGGCGGCAGCCCTCTGGGAAAGCCTGTTGCCGCGTGGCCGCATTGTCGCGACAACGGTTAGTTTCTCACAGTCAACGCACGGCCAGCTGCCCTTGGAACATGATCGGTAATCATCCCGGGGTAAGCTTTAACACAAAGCGCCGTGTGCTTCCTTGTCCAGTTCCTGAAGAAAGGCTTCGAGGAGAGCGATTTTGGGCTTAGCCATCGTCTTTGCGGCATCCAAGTGAAGCTTACCCGGCAACTCTGCCAGGCTCTTGCGTAAGGTGGTCGCCGCGTCAGTAAACGTTGGATAGCGAGTGTCCCGGCCTATCTTCGCCGCCACGCGTAAAATGCCGATCGACCCGAGCTGCTCGAGAATGTCCGCATCGCGTAGAATTGTGCCCTCCACAGTTTCCGGATGTAGGTGCGGCTGGTGCGTGCGGATAGCTTCCACCACGTCTACAACTTTTGATGCAGGAAACCCGAATTGGAGAAGGACTGCGGGTGCCTGTTTCATCGCGTAGCTGACATTGTCCCAGCGGGAAAGTTCGCCAGGGTCTTCGGGGCGATGGCCGATGAACACGCCGAGGTCATGGAGCCATGCGGCGGCGTACACCACGTCGTCATCGTAGGACAGCCCCCGGCCAATCAATCGTGTCAGCTCATACAGTCGCGGCTGATGGCCCAGCTTGTCCACTGGCAATGCCTGGAGTCGCACGTATTCGGCTAATGGCACCCGAAAGTTGTAGCCCGCACCTGTCCCGCTTTCTGTTTCGCTTGAAGTTGTTTTCATCGCCGGCTCCTCAGCGCCGCCCTCCCCGCTCTCCCGCTCGACCATCGGCACACGGCTTTGCAGTTAACCTTGACATCCGGTTCAAAATCCTTGACGTCGCGCCCAGTATATTGTGTCCAGGAACCAAACGGTTCATCTCAAAGCGCACCCGATGGTAGATGATTTCGACTGTTTCGTGTCACACTTTGAATACGCATGACCAAACAATTAGATGCTCATGAAAGACTCCGGCGTGCAGCATTGCTGCTGGCGCATGAAGAAGCGCGAGCCGGCGACCGGACTCTCCTTCTTCAGGCGTGGGAAGTTATGCGCGGACTCCGCAGTGACGACTTCCCGGTAGAGATGCGGCCCGCATTCAACTTTTTGCAGCACGAGATCGCGCGCGCGGAATCTGAAGAGATCAGCGCCCGCGAGGTGGCATTTCTAAGTAACAAACTTCGCCAATTGGAATTGATGTGGGTCGGGGACCCGGGAGATGCGGCAACACGGAAGAGCCTAGACGACAGCGCATAGCGGAGCCGGAGTCAGGGGAACCGGAGTCAGATGTGCTCTCCCCGCTCCAGTGGCCCGCATCCAGAATCCGTGGGCGATTTCGCTGGCCGCGTCCGTCAGCTGCCTCGCCCACTCTCTGGCCCCTTCGAGCCCATCATTTCCCCTCGCCGCGCAAGGCCAGGCTAATGAGCGTTTTTTGTTCGAGGTCATGGGCCTTGGCCGAACCGGTGGCCGGACTGGCCGCTGCCGAGCGCTTGATGCTGAGCACCCTGCGCTCGGGAAAGAGCCTGCGCAGACGCGGCATCACGAACGATAGGGCGCCCATATTGTCGGGCTCTTCCTGCACCCAAACCACTTCGTGTGCTTCAGGATGACGGGCGATTTCCTCCGCCAGTTCCGCCTCCGGCCAGGGATAAAGCTGTTCCAGAAAGACAATGCCGGTGGTGCTGTCTTTGTGCTTAGCCCGCTCGATACGCAACTCGTGGCCAATTTTGCCGGTGCAGAGCAACAGGCGCTTGACCTGCTGTATCTCCGTTTCCGGCAGGACATTCTGGAAGCGCGGCGCCAGGAAGCTAGCCAACGGCGAACTTGCAGCGGGATTGCGAAGCATACTCTTGGGAGTGAATACGATCAGCGGCTTACGCCATGCCCGCATCGCCTGACGCCGCAACAGGTGAAAGTACTGCGCGGCAGTAGACGGCTGGCAGATTTGTATATTGTCGTGTGCCGCCAATTGCAGGTAGCGCTCCACCCGGGCACTGGAATGTTCCGGCCCCTGGCCCTCATAGCCATGCGGCAGCAGCATGACCACCCCGCTGAGAAGTCCCCACTTATCTTCGCCCGAAGCGATGAATTGGTCGATGATGATCTGGCCGCCGTTGGCGAAGTCGCCGNNGATAATCGCGGCTGTAGCCGTACTCGAAACCAAGGACCCCCGCTTCGGAAAGGATCGAGTTATAAACCTCGAATCGGGCCTGGTCTGGCGCCAGATTTGCGAGCGGGAAATAAAGTTGTTCGTTCTCGATATCCACCAGCACACTGTGGCGCTGGTTGAAGGTGCCACGCTGGCTGTCCTGCCCGCTGAGACGCACCGGCGTCCCTTGCAACAGAAGGGAACCAAAGGCCAGCGCCTCGGCCATGCCGTAATCGAACGGCCGCCCGCCCCGCCCCATCTCCCGGCGTTGCTCGAGCAGCTTCTTGATCTTGGGATGAATATGAAAGTTCCGTGGATACGTTGTGAGGCTGTTGCTGATCTCCTCCACAGACTTGGCGCTCAAGCCAGTGTCAACCTCGTATTCAGGCTTGTACGGTCCACCGGAGTAATTCGACCAGTAGGCAGGAAGCTTTGCCAGCGCCGCACTCTTGGTCATCCTGGTCGCTTGCTTCTGTGCTTCGGCAAGCTCGACCTGCAACTCCTTGACGCGTACGGATGGGTCCGCGCTGATTCGCTTGGCGTAGATCTCGTAGAGCGGAGCGTGATTCTTGATCTTTGCGTAGCGAAGCGGCTGGGTGATGGTAGGGTCGTCCACCTCACTGTGGCCATGGCGACGATAACCAATCAAGTCGATGATCACATCGGTGTGGAAGGTGTAACGGTATTCGACAGCCAGCGTGGCGACACGAATCACGGCTTCGGGATCTTCTGCGTTCACGTGGAAGATGGGAATTGGCAAACGCTTGCCGATGTCGGAGGAGAAGCGCGAAGAGTAGCACTCATCCGGGTCGGCAGTGAAACCGATGAGATTGTTCACGATGATCTGAATGGAGCCGCCCACGCTAAAGCCTGGCATCGTCCCGAGGCTCAGCGTTTCTGCCCAAATGCCCTGGCCGGCAAACGCTGCATCGCCATGGATGAGCAGCGGCAGCACTTTGGCCTGACCGGTCTCGCCCAAACGAATCTGCTGGGCACGGGCGCGGCCCATGGCGACCGGATCCACCGCCTCCAGGTGACTGGGATTCGATACCAGATGCAGGCTCACCCTTCCGCCGCTCCTGGTGAGAAATTGACCCGTGGCGCCCACGTGGTATTTCACGTCACCTCCGCCCAGGATACTGCGCGGATTGACATCTTCGAATTTCGAAAAGATATCGGCCGGAGACTTGCCGACGGTGTTCACCATCACGTTCAAGCGTCCGCGATGGCTCATTCCTACCACGGCCTTCTCCGCACCAAGATCAGCCGCACGGTTCAGAATCTCGTCGAGGAAGGGAATCAACACGGTGACACCCTCGAGCGAGAACCGTTTGGTGCCGAGATAGCGCGACTGAATCACCTGCTCGAAGAGATCAGCCTGCGTCAACCGTTCGAGAATCTGACGCCGGTCCGGTTCAGGCGCCCCCTGCTCGAGGCGCTCCTGAATCCATTCCCGCTTGGCTGAGTCGGGAAGATGCATGAACTCAACGCCGATGCTTCCGCAGTAGTAGCCCCTGGCCTCCTCGGCAGCCTCGTCATCAAAATTCAGTTCCGGAACGGGTTCCGGCAGCAGGTATTGCCCCAGTGGGTCGAGTTTTGCCTCCAGGTGGCCCCAGCGGCGAAAGGCATCGAAGGTCTGATCACGTTGCGAAATCAGCAGACTACCGGGGTGACGTTCCAAGGGGAGATTTTTGGTGACCATGGCTTCTATCTACCACTTCATTATAACTTTTGACCCGGGGTGGCTCTTGCCAGATAGAGAGCCGGACGGGGGTAGAAAAGAAACCCCAGAAGAGCCCTCCGGTCTACTCCTCCAGAACAGCCTTCACCAGGTTGCGCGGATTGTCCACATCAACGCCGTTCTGGATTGCCAGCTGATAGGCGAGCAACTGCAAAGGAACCACTTCGAGCATGGTCGCCAACAGATCTTCGGTAGCGGGAACCTGAATGCAGTGATTGGCAAGTCCAGCGGCCTCCTCGTCTCCCTCGGTAGCGATGGCGAGAATGGTGGCGCCTTGCGCCCGCATCTCCTTCATCAACTGCAGTACCTTGCTATAGCGGAGCATGGCATCGGGATCTGACGGGTCGTGAGTGGCGATCACCACCAGCGGCGCATCCGGGCTCACCAGTGCATTCGGACCATGCTTCAGCTCACCGGCTGGATAGCCCTCTGCCTGCAGGTATGCGGATTCCTTCAGCTTGAGCGCGCCTTCCCGAGCGATCGCATAGTGAACGCCGCGACCCAAATAGAGAAAGGCGCGCGATGCCTTCAGCGACGGCGCCAGAGCAGCGATCTGTTGCTGCCATCCCTCCAGGACGGGTTCGAGCAGCGATGGTAGCCTGCGCAGGTGCTGCGCGTGCCTTTCGACCGCGGGCGTGGTCATTCTTCCCCGAACGCGCGCCAGGTAGAGCGTCAGCGAGTAAAGGACGGCGAGCTGCGTAGTAAAACTCTTGGTCGCGGGAATTGCCTTTTCCGGCCCGGCGCAGGTCGGCAAGGAGGCATCCGCCTCTTCCGCCATGCTGGAGCGAGCGTTATTGGTAATGGCCAGCGTGGGCAAGCCACGCGACTTTGCCTCGCGCAATCCAGCCAGCGTATCGGCCGTCTCCCCGGACTGGGATATGACCAGAACCCCTGGATCCTGAATCGTGTGCGTCGACCTGTAGGTGTACTCACTGGCATATTCGACATCGACGGTCAAGCCGGCCAAATCCTCCAGCATGATCTCGGCGGCGAGTCCTGCGTTGCGGCTCGAGCCGCTGGCCGCGATCACCAGTCGCGCCCTTCCCCTCAGCGCATCAGCAACTGGCTGAAAGACCTCGGTCGCAAGTTTGCCGTCGGGCGCATAGCGCTCGATGGTGTCGGCGAGCGCCCGGGGCTGCTCATAAATCTCACGAAGCATCGCGTGCTCGAAAACCGGCACGGTATTGGTTTGGATCATTGGCACTCCATCCTGTGTGTCCTCGGTTATCTATACCATTTGCGACAGGGAAGGAACCACTAGTGAGAGAACGGTTCTAGAATCGTTTAGGAAATGGCACGATGTGGCACAAAAATGTGCCACAAAGGGGAGAAATACGCCTTGCGGAAAAAGATTGCATGCAAACCATCCTCGGCCCGAGGCCAACAGTGGCGGTGTACCCTGAAGTCTCCCTGTCGGATTGTCTTCATGACGCTTCTGCTTAGCTCTCTTATCGGCGCCGTTGCTGGGAGCCAAACCCAAGCTCCAGCACCGCCTGCGCAGGCTGTACTGCCATTGATGCCTCTTCCGGCGCAGATGAAGCCAGGCACAGGCGAGTTTATTATCAACAACGGGTTCGGCATCGTTCTCCAGGGATTCCAGGAGCCTCGCCTGGAACGCGCTAAACGGCGCTTCCTGAACACGCTATCGCGGCAAACCGGAATCCCCCTCTGGCGCGAAGCCAGCCTCAACAAACCGCAGTTCTTCGTTCAGACCAAGGGTCCCAGCGCACCCGTGCAGCGGCTCGAAGAAGACGAGTCCTATCATCTGCAGATCACGCCGGATGAAGTTCACCTTGAAGCCGCCAATCCGCTGGGCGTGCTGCACGGCCTGCAAACCTTCCTGCAGCTCGTCCGTATCACTCCCCACGGCTTCACCGTTCCCGCGGTGACCATCGACGATCAGCCGCGCTTTCCTTGGCGGGGACTGATGCTGGACGTGGGTCGTCATTTCATGCCGCTGGATGTGGTCTATCGCACACTCGACGGCTTGGAGGCGGTAAAGCTCAACGTCTTCCATTGGCACCTCTCCGAAGATCAAGGCTTCCGGGTGGAGAGCAAGCGATTTCCTCTGCTGCAGGAGAAAGGCTCCGATGGCCTTTACTACACCCAGGAAGAGATCCGCAGCGTCATTGAGTACGCACGCGACCGGGGCATCCGCGTGGTACCGGAATTCGATATGCCCGGACACGCTTCGGCTTGGTTTGTAGGCTATCCCGATTTAGCCAGCGGCACCGGCCCGTATCACATCGAGCGCGATTGGGGCATCTTCAATCCAGCGATGGATCCCACGCGCGAGAGCACGTACAAATTCCTCGACACCTTCATTGGCGAAATGACCGTTCTCTTCCCCGACGCCTACTTCCACATCGGGGGAGATGAGTGCAACGGCAAGGAATGGGACGCGAACCCGCGCATCCAGCAGTTCATGAAGGCCCATGCGATTAAAGACAACGCCGCTCTGCAGGCCTATTTCACAGGCAGAATCCAGAAGATCGTCGCCGGGCACAAGAAAATCATGGAGGGGTGGGACGAAGTCCTGCAGCCCGGCACTCCGAAAGACGTCGTCATCCAGTCCTGGCGCGGTTCGGAGTTCGTTGGCCAGGCGGTGCGAGGCGGCAATCGCGCCCTGTTGTCGGCTGGCTACTATATCGATCTAAATCAATCCGCGGCCGAGCATTACGCGGCCGACCCGGAGGGCAACGAGCCGACGACGGTGGGCGAAGAAAGCAAGGGAATTCTGGGCGGGGAGGCTACGATGTGGTCGGAATACGTCACCCCGGAAAACATCGACAGCCGCATCTGGCCGCGGACCGCCGCCATTGCCGAGCGCCTTTGGTCGCCGCGGAAAATCACTCAGGACGTGCCGTCCATGTACGCGCGGTTGGCGATCATTTCTCAGAAGCTGGATGATTACGGTTTGGAGCACAACTCCAGCTACCCCGCCATGCTGAGCCGCATGACCGGTGAGCCTGATCCCTTGCCGCTTCGCGTCTTCGGCGATGTGATGCAGCCTCCGCGGCAATACGCGCGGGGAGAGCTGCGCCACTATGACAGCTTCACACCCCTGAACCGGATGGTCGACTCCATTCCTCCGGAGAGCGACACCGCGCGTCAGTTCCTCGATATCGTCAACCGCATCGTCAGCGGAAAACCTGCTCAGGAAGACTGGGAGCAGGCGCAGGAATGGTTGGTGCTGTGGCGCGACAACAATGCGCAGCTGCAGCCTCTGCTGTCCAGGTCTGAGCTAACCCAGGAGCTCATCCCGATGTCGACCAATCTGCACCATGTCTCGCAGATCGGCCTCGACGCCATCGGCTACCTGCGCGAACACCACAACGCACCGGCCGAATGGCGGACTCGGCAATTGGCCTTTCTCAAAACCTCTGAGCAGCCGCAGGCCGTGCTGCTGAACATGATTGCTCCAGCGGTCGAAAAGCTGGTGCAAGCAACGACACCCGCAACTACGCCCGCATCTGGTTCATGATCCTCATCGAACCGCTTCCCTAGAGGATTGAAACAGAGAACTGGCGCGCAGCGTGCCCCGCATCCACTTCGACGAGGCCTGGTATGCCTATGCGAAATTCCACTCCATTTACCGCGGACGTTTCGCCATGGACGTGCCCGACGACATGCCCGACCGGCCCCTTCTCTTCGCCGTCCAATCGACGCACAAGATGCTGGCCGCCTTTTCCATGGCATCGATGATCCACGTAAAACTGAGCGACCGCGCGCCTCTGGACTTCGACCAGTTCAATGAATCGTTCATGATGCATGGCACAACCTCGCCCTTCTATCCCATGATCGCGTCGCTCGATGTGGCGACGTCGATGATGGACGAACCGGCCGGCCCAACACTGATGTACGAGACGATTCAGGATGCGATCAGCTTCAGGAAAGCCATGTCTTCGATCGCTCATCGGCTCCGGTCGGCCAACGGGGAGGAATGGTTCTTCAGGATTTATCAGCCGGATACGGTGACGGATCCCGTGACCGGGGAGACCTCTCTTTTTGAGGAGACCGCCGACTCGCTGCTCACGCAATCACAAGCCTGCTGGACGCTCACGCCCGGGAAGACTGGCATGGCTTCAAGGATAAGGACATTGCCGAAGACCACTGCATGCTCGACCCCACCAAGGTCACTATTCTCATGCCCGGCATCAACCCGCGTGGAGAACTTGCGGATTGGGGCATCCCGGCGGCGATCCTCACCGAGTTTCTCGATGCAAGGCTGGTGGAGACTGCCCGGACCGGCGACTACACGGCCTTGATCCTTTTCTCGGTGGGAACCAGCAAAGGAAAATGGGGGAGCCTGCTGGAAACGCTCTTCGAGTGCAAGCGCCTCTACGATAACGAAGGAACCCTGTACGAGGCTTTGCCCGACCTGGTTGCCGAACATCCACACCGTTACCGTGACGTGACGCTGAAGGAATTGAGCGACGAGATGCACGCGGCCATGGGGGCACTGAATCTAACCGGCCTGCTGCACGAGGCATGCGATGTGGACCCGGATCCCTTGCTGACCCCCGCGCAGACATACCAGAAGCTGATCCGCAACGGCACGGAGAAGGTCCGCCTCTCTGAGATGGCGGGCCGCCTCGCCGGCGTGATGCTGGTCCCCTACCCTCCCGGCATCCCAGTCCGTATGCCTGGAGAGCGCCTTGGCGACGCCAACAGCCCCATCATTCGCCTGGTGCTGGCACTGGAAAAATTCGGCAAGCAGTTTCCCGGGTTCGAGCGCGAGGTTCATGGGATTGATGTGGATGCCGACGGCAATTACTGGATGCGGAGTGTCATCGAGTCCTCCGGCGAGATGCCGGTTGCAGCCGGGAAAAGCGCGGCCTCCCGAGCACGCCCAGGAAGCGCAAGGCCAAAGAATCCAGCCCTGGTTCGTAGGTCCTTGGACCATCAGCAGCCGCCGGGTGGCCCAGGTTCGCCCCAGCGTACCTGGGATGATGATGATTTGTTTCCATTGTTTTCCAGCAGGGCGCAACCGGAACTACTTCCACGTCGCAATGGCAAAAGCAATGGTGGGCTTCGCCCGCTTTTTCGTCCCACGTACGCTGGGGCGAACGTGGGGCACCCCCGTTGCCAGCACCCATGGATCGCGGTAGGGACAGGATTCACAAGCAAAAACCGCTGATAGGTTAGTCTAGGCACTGCGTTCCGACCTATGTCCAGTGAAAGCGGTCCCTCTCACCTAGAAGTGCCGAACCGCCGATGGCGCATCGCTTTTCTGCTCGGAGCCGGTGTACTCATCAACTACTTCGATCGGGTCAATCTCTCGGTGGCCCACGCCGCTCTCTACACGACCTTCGCCATTTCCAATATCACTTTTGGTTATCTCTCCGCCGCCTATAACTGGACTTACACACTGTGCCAGCTTCCCGTTGGCGTCGTGTTGGACAAATTCGGTGTCCGCCGGGTTGGGCGCATAAGCAGCTTGCTGTGGAGCATCGCTTCTTTCGGTGCCGCCATCACGCCTAGCCTGGGCGGCTTCTTCGCCGCACGCCTGCTGCTGGGCATCGGAGAGGCTCCCACATTTCCGTCCAATGCAAAAGCGATCGGCTATTGGTTTCCACCCAAGGAGCGAAGTTCGGCTACGGCGATCTTCGACGGGGCAGCCAAATTCGCATCGGCGATTGGCGTTCCGCTCATTGGAATCCTGCTGTTGAAGGCCGGCTGGCGCTGGAGCTTCGCTGCAACCGGCCTGGTCAGCTTTCTCTATTTCCTGCTCTTCTACCGCGTCTACCGTGATCCTGTGGATGATCCCGGCCTCACTGCCCGCGAACGAGACTACATCCTGGAACGAGACGCCGCTACAGCGGGTGCTGCCGCTGTGCCTCTTCCGCCCGCGGAGACAGCATCCTTGGGCTACCTGATACGCCAGCCAAAAGTAATCGGGATCACCCTGGGCTTCGGTGCTTACAACTACACTTTTTACCTGCTGCTCACCTGGCTGCCCAGTTATCTCTCCTCGGCCCTTCACATTGACCTGCTGCACTCGTTTCTTTACACCGGCTTTCCGTGGTTGATTGGCGCCGCGAGCGGAATGATTGTCGGAGGTTGGCTGGTAGACCGGCTCATCCAGTTGGGATGGAACGCCGATCGCGTCCGACGCACCGTGCTGATCGGAGGGACAACGCTGGGGCTTGGCATCTTCGGCGCGGCCTACGCCCGGACCGCCACCGAGGCGCTGATATGGATCAGCATTTCGCTGGGAGGTCTCTCCGCGGCATCACCCGTCGGCTGGTCCATCCCATCATTGATCGGCCCCCGCGGCAGTGTCGGCACCCTGGGCGGCATCATGAATTTTTCCAGCCAGGTTTCGGGAATAGTGGCGCCGATCGTGACCGGCTATCTGGTCACCGCCCGGCATTCCTTCACCTGGGCCTTCGGCGTTTGTTCGATCTACTTGCTCATTGGGATATCGGCCTACATCTTTCTGCTAGGCCGCATCGAACCGGTTCCCAGCGAACGTCACCGCGCCGCGTAGTCCTTGGTCGTGCCGGTGCGCGAGTTAAACACGGCGAAGCTCCCTTTGGGACTGGCGGTCAGCTTCAGGTAGTTTGCCGCATCTGTCCCCACGGGATTGGCAATATATTCCGCTTTGGAGTTATGCGCATCGCCTGCCTCCTTGGAAAAGTGAAGCTGCCATAGCGTCTCGAGGCCGGGCGATTTGGCTAACGTTTCAAAGGTTGGAGTGGAGCCGCCCTTGATCTCGCCGTTGTTCATGATCGCCACTCGGGGCTGAACTGCTTCGACCAGCGCCGGGCTTGAGCTCTGAAACAACCCGTGATGGGAAACCACCAATATGTCCACCTTGCCGATCTGATTGTTTGGACACATCAGCTCCATCTCCTTATCCCAGGTGAGATCGCCAAGATCGAGAATCTTGAGCTTGCCGAAGGTGATCAGGATGCCCAGCGAGCGGCTGTTGTCGGTCAGGTCCGTAGGCCTGGTCTCGGAGTCCTTGCAGTATGGATTCGGTTCCCCGGCCCCGGGCAACGCGTGGCCGAGGAGCTCGCCGTTCGAGCTGATCACCACCGCCTTGATCCCCTTGATTTTTAAAGCGTCTCCCGGCTTGGGGACGAGATGGCCATAGTGGCCGCTGGCCAGAACCTTCTGATAGGCGTCGAAACCCTTCGTGGTCGATGGGTCTGTGGGGCTGGGGGGCCCATGGTCGAGGAACGTACCCACGGAAATTTTTTCGACCAGGTCCGGTACACCGCCGACGTGGTCAGCATGGTAGTGGGTCAGCAAGAGAAAGTCGATCTTGCTCACACCTGCGTCTTTCGCCGCGGCGGCGATACGACCGGCATCAAGTCCGTTGCTTGCCCAACCGGTATCAATCAGAAGCGACTTCCCTGGGGTTACAAATAGCGTTGATTGACCACCGTCCACGTCGATGAAGTAGACCTGCAGCGGTTTGCTCGCGGCCCGGGCCGGGCGCGCGCCGGCAAGCATGGACCATCCCAGAACAGCGGCAAGCAAACACCATGCCGGCAGCCGCCGATGGGTTGTCGACGGCAACGCTTGATTCCTTGTCATGGCTTGTCCTTCTTTGGCGGAGTTGGCAGCGCACGCATAGCGCCGGTGGAAATACCCCCATCAACCAGCAGCGTTTGGCCGGTGACATAGCAGCTCGATTCCGAAGCAAGAAAAACAATCGCGCCGTCCAGATCGTGCGGCTGGCCGGGCCGCTTCACCGGAATGCGCTCGGTCAAATATTCGACCCATTCCTGGTTTTCATACATCACACGATTTTGCGCGGTCTGAAACCAACCTGGGGCCAGGCAATTGACCGTAATCCCCTGGGCACCCCAATCATCGGCGAGGCTCATCGTCAGTTGGCGTATGCCGCCGCGGCTGGCGCCATACGGGGCCAGCCCGGCATAACCAAAGACGCTGGTAACCGAACCGATGTTGATGATCCGGCCATAGCGGCGAGGAATCATGCGCCGCGCTACCGCCTGGGCGACAAAGAAGCTTCCGCGCAGGTTGGTTTCGACCACCAGGTTCCAGTCATCCCAGGTGATGTCCAGCGCCGGTTTGCGAACGTTGCAGCCGGCATTATTCACCAGGATCCGGATCGGCCCTATCGCAGCCTCGGCTTCCTCGACCGCGTGCTCGATGCTCTGCTGATTGCGCACATCGAGTTCGACAGTGACTGTACGGCGGCCCAGCGCCTGCATCTCTTCCGCAAAGGCAGCTAAGGTCTCGCGCTTGCGGCTGGTCAGCACCAGATCCGCGCCTGCCTTGGCCAATGCCCGGGCAAAATGCTGTCCCAGGCCGCGGCTCGTACCGGTAACCATGGCCACATGCCCGGTCAAATCAAAGAGTGAGTTTGTCATTGATCAAGTGGACTATGCGCCAGGATCCAGCACAACTTTCATGAGATTTGGCTCACCCGCGTGAAGCCGGGCAAACCATCGCGGGCCCTCGCTCAGAGGAGCAACAGCCGTGATCAGTTGCTTCACCTGTATTTGCCCGTTGGCGATCAACTCCATTGCCTGAGGATATTCGCCAGACGAAGCGCATGATCCCTGCAGACGAATCTGCCGCGAGACCACAACTTGCAGGGGGATCTTGACCTCGGGAGAGATGTTGCCTATCAGCGTCACGGTTCCGCCTTTGCGTACGCTGGCGATGCCAGCGGCAATGGTTTCGTCTCGTCCCACCGCTTCGAGGACCAGGTCCACGCCCCTGCCCTCCGTGCGGCGGTAGATCTCCTGTGCCAGCTCAGCGCCGGAAAGCAGCAGCGTCTCGTCCGCGCCGATCTTTTCGGCCGTCTGCAGCCGGGATCGATCAATGTCCGCCACCAGCACCCGGGAAGCCCCTCCGGCCTTCGCCGCCTGCAGCGTGAGTAAACCGATCATCCCCGCGCCGATCACCAGCACCATCTCGCCGCCCTTCATCTCGGAAACCCGCACGCCATGCAGCGCGACCGAAACGGCTTCGAGCATCGCCGCCTGTTGGAACTCGAGGGCGTCAGGAAGGTGATAAGCGATCCGCTGCGGCACCACGACGTACTCGGCAAATGCGCCGGCGCGACGATAGTCCCCGCAGGAGACGCCTATCACCTGCCGGTTATTGCAGAGATTGACGTCTCCCCGGAGACAAAACTCACACTGGCCGCAATAGACGGTGGAGTCGAACGTCACGCGATCGCCGGGCTTGAACTTGCTCACGCCGGGGCCTGCCGCGGCCACTACTCCCGCCGCTTCATGTCCCATGACGATGGGCGGAATCCGCCTGCCGGAGGTGCCGTCATAGCCATGCACGTCACTGCCGCAGATGCCACAGGCGGCGACGCGCACCAGGATTTCGTCCACACCGGGCACGGGCGCTGGAAGGTCCGCGATGTCCAGTTGGTTGTATTCGGAAAGAAGCAGAGCTTTCATTGAGGCCTTAGCCATCATGAGATTGAGCGACCTCGTTAAGGGTACATCGTTGGCGTCCGCATCCTCAAGCAGCCACGGTACGATCCATGTACGATGGTGCTACGGCAGGTTCAACAGGCTGCGGAAAAACTCGGGACCGGGTAGGAAAGACGTACCTCAGGGGCTAAAGCCCGACGTATTCTCAATCATTTACGGCACGACTAAAGTCGTGCCCTGATACAAAACAGAGTTTTTCCGCAGCCTGTCAAGCCCATACTGACCTCCCCCATGAGCAAGCCCAGTCTTAAGCGTAGACTGATTGCCGGATTCGGCGCTAACACCTTCAGCCGTCTCTCCACGACACTGACCCAGATTTTCTCCGTTCCTGTCTTCCTCAGCCATTGGGGAGTGCACCTGTACGGGGAGTGGATTCTGCTCAACGCGATCCCCAGCTACCTCGGCATGAGCGATGTGGGCTTCGGCAGCGTTGCCGGGAACGAGATGACTATGCTCACGGCAGCGGAGAACCTCGACCAGGCCCTGGTCGTCTTCCAGAGTGTCTGGGTGCTCACCACGGTCATCACGAGCTTGTTGGGGCTGCTGCTGATTGCAGCGGTGTGGTTCCTACCGCTCGGCACGTGGCTCCACATGCATGCGATCAGCTCCTCTGACGCCAAGCTGATCGTCTTGCTCCTTGGACTGGCTGTTCTGTTGGGCATGCAGGAGACCTTGTTTCAGGCCGCGTTTCGCTGCGTGGGGAAATATCCACTAGGGACCATGGCCAAGAGCCTGGTGGTGCTGGCAGCTTTTCTGAGCACCATGATTGGCGTTTTTCTCCGTCTGTCTCCGGTCCCCGTCACCGTCTTGTATGTTGCGGTCAATGGTATTGGCGTACTTGCGCTGTGGATTCTACTGAAGCGCGAAGTACCGTGGATTCGTTTCGGCATTCGGCACGCGCAATGGGCGGTCATTCGCCGCCTCACCGGCCCGGCGCTTTCCTTCATGAGTTTCCCGCTGGTTAACGCCCTCAACCTGCAGGGGATCCTGGTGGTGATCGGTTATGTGATGGGTCCCATTGCAGTAGTTACCTTCAATACTGCGCGAACCATCTCCCGCAGCGCGGTTCAGGGAATGAACCTGATCAACAATTCGATCTGGCCGGAGATGTCGGCCGCCTTCGGCGCGGGGGCCATGGACATTGCCCGCATGCTCCACCGGCGCTCGTGCCAGATCTCGCTGCTGCTGTGCCTCGGCATCACCCTCGGGGTCGCCTTTCTGGGCGATTGGATCTGGAGAGTTTGGACCGTCGGCAAGGTGCCGACCGACCCGGTGCTGCTCGACATCATGTTGTTGCAAATGGTGGTTTCGGCCTTTTGGTTCACCAGTTCGGTGGTGCCCATGGCCACCAATCAACACCAGAGGATGGCGCGAGCCATGCTGGCCGCCACTTGCCTGGCGCTGGTGCTCGCGTTGCTGTTGATGCACGTGGGGGCGCTGGGGCTGCGCGGCGCGGCGATCGCGCTGGTGGCAGGCGATCTCTTCACCGCATTTTATGTGTTGCGCGAGAGTCTGCGGCTGCTTGACGAAAACCTGGGCGACTTTGCGCGCAGCATGCTGGATCTGTCCCTGCTCCAGGGGCTGTGGAGAAGACCGAAGGTGCCCGTCGCGAACGAGAAGTAATCTGTTTTTGGGCTTCTAAAGAAAAACCGGAAAAGGATATCATCGTGAGCATGGCTCTTATCCACATCTCGGAGGCCGAGGCTGCTGACGATTTCGCCGGTTTAATGGCCCGCGTCCGCGCAGGCGAGGAGATCGTCATCGAATCGGATTCCCATCCGGTCGCGATCATCCGCGCAGTTGCCCCCCCGCGCCGGTCTATCTCCGAGTCCATCGCTTTGGCCGAGGCCCGCTCGAAAGAGCTGGGGTATAAGCCGGCGATGGATGCCGTTTTCGCCGCGGACATGGAAGAGATCATCCGCAACCGCAAGCCACGCGACACTTCGGCATGGGATTGATCGGTTGGGCCTGATCCTGGATACGAGCGTTCTGATCGCAGGCGAACGGCGTGGCGGCACCATCGAAGACATCCTCAACCAGACGCGGGCGGCGCATGGGGAGATGGATATTGCGCTCTCGGCTGTGAGCGTCGTGGAACTTACCCACGGCATCTACAGGGCCAGAACCGAGGCAGACCGCGAACGTCGTCGCGTCTTCGCTGAGGAGGCTTTCCACGATTTGATCGTGCATCCGGTAACGTTGCAAATCGCACAGCTTGCTGGCCGTATCGAAGGCGAGCAGACGGCCCAAGGCAACATCATCACCTTCGAAGACCTCTTGATCGGAGCAACAGCCCTGCATTTCGGCTTCGATGTCGTCACGCTCAACGTCAAGCATTTCGAGCGCATCCCCAGCCTCAAAGTCGTCACGCTCTGAAGGCGGGCCGTTAGAACATCAGCGCCACAGGAAACGGACTCTGTCAGTCCAATCCCAATCGCGTGCTTCTTTCATTAACGTGCCCAAGGATTGGAACAAGCCGCTCGGAAGAGGAGCGGGAAATTGTGTGCCAATGAACCTGTTTTTCCTTTGACCGCAGTGTCCAATGGAGTACAAAATAGAGATGCAGACCGTGGTGGAGACACCCTCGTATCTCCAGGCCGCTGAGGCGATTTTCAGCGAGTCAGAGCGCGAGGACATTGTGGTCATGGTCGCAGGCGACCCTGAATGTGGTGAGGTAGTGCAAGGGACCGGCGGGTTTCGCAAAGTGCGTGTCCGCCGTGGGGGCATGGGAAAGCGTGGAGGGGCACGTGTGATTTATATCCTTCGCAACGAGCAGTTCCCTGTCTTCCTCATCTCTGCTTATCCGAAGAACGAAAAAGACAACCTCACCAAGAAAGAACGGAACGAGCTTGCGAAACGTGCCGACAAAATCTTCACCAAATATAAGAGATAGACGATGACCACCATGTTTGAAGACATGATGACCGGACTCAATGAAGTTGACGCGTTCCTAGCGGGAGAGCAGACCGGCTATAAGGTGAGCTTACCTGCCACAGTCGATGTCAAAGTCATCCGCAAAAAGCTCAATATGACCCAATCCCGGTTTTCTGACACCTTCGGCTTTAGTCTCGACGCAGTAAAGCACTGGGAAGGGGGGCGACGCACGCCCGAGTCTTCCGCACGGGCCTTTCTTACGGTCATTGCCAGAAACCCTAATGCCGTCATAGCAGCTCTTCACCCGGCGAAGGCAGCAACGGTTGCCTTTAAGCGCAGCCCAGCGAGGAGCCAAAAGAACAGACGGCGAGTGGCCACGAAGGCAAAAGCCAGTCGTGGCACTCATTCTGATTCAGGGAATTGATCTGAGCTATTCGCTTCACCTCTTCGCAAAACGCGCGAAGGGGCCCGGATTTCCTACTGCGCGGCCCACCCACGGCGCGTGCGGCTAGACTTTCTCGCGGGATTCGGGGACGGCCGCTTCCGCTGCCTGGAAACCGATTTTGGAGTGAGTTCCGTCGCAGAATGGCTTTTTGGTTGATGCCCCGCAGCGGCAGAGGGAAATGGCGGGCTTGCCGGCGAGATCCCATTGTGTGCCGTCAGCGTCCACCAACTTGATTGGACCCTCCACGCGATACGGTCCGTTTGGTCGGACCGTGATTGTTACTTCATTGTCAGCCATGCACACTCCAGCTCAGAGATTCAAGTTCCTGCTTGAGTCTAGCAGTCGTTACCGTTAGTCGCTGTCAAGGTTCTGCGTCGCTTTGGGTTCGTCCTGCGGCGGCTTAGGTTGGGGATACTGCGTGTTTCCCGGGGTGGCGGTGGTTGAGCTCGGGACCGGGCCCGTTGTGACGTTCGAGCTCTTGCCAACTTTTTGGCCCTTCCAGCCAGTCGTGCTGACATTCTGAGCTGTGCTACCGGTATCGCAACCCATTACCATCCCGCAAACCACCAGCAGCAAGAGGACAGAAGCTCTGTACATGATTTCTCCTTGATCTTGGCTAAGGGCAAGAGCCTTGAACGCGATCTTAGGCTACCGGGTTTCGATTCGGGTCACAAGTTTGCATCATCAGGCTGGAGGAATATGGGTAGCAATAGTTGGACGTGCGAAAGTAATGAAAGAGTCGGTCCGGTGAGCATCGACATAAGGGCGCGGAGACGCACCAGGATAAAGAGATGAGAAGAGCCAATGCAAGGGCAGGCTTCTTCATTAACAAGCATTCACCGTCCAAACTCTGACGGCTTGGCCATGCTTTCGATCACGAGATTGCAAAAGCGCGCAATCACAGAACTTACAGGATCAACCTGCATGACCCCGGCGCCCCGCTCGTGAGCGGCCACTTAGAACTTGAAGGAAAAGACGGCGCAAGGCCGTCTTTTCCTTCTTAAAGCTGACTACAGAACCTGAACGTTCTCAGCCTGCCAACCCTTAGGGCCTTTGGTTACGTTGAACTGAACCGCTTGGCCTTCTTGAAGAGTGCGGAAGCCGTTCGCCTGAATCGCTGTGTGGTGCACAAAAACGTCCTCACCATTTGCACGGCTCAAAAAGCCGAACCCCTTGGCATCGTTGAACCATTTCACTGTACCTTGTTCCATTGTGTATCTTCCTTAGTAACGAGATGACGCTGAATTCAATCGGGGTATCTGCAGGTAGTGCGGACTCCTAAAGCAGAACGAGCTGAGAACCAAAATCGTATTCGACGCTCTTTTAGGATATACCGCAGATGCAAGAACTGCAATAAAAATTTACCAGCTCCGCCTAAAAAATGCTCGCCTTTCGCCCGCTTCCGCGTCGCCAAAGACGGCCCATTCCATACCCTATTCATACTTAAGAGCTTCCACCGGATCCATCCTCGCCGCCCGCACGGCCGGGAAGGTTCCGAAGGCGATTCCCACTGCGCAGGAGACCAGGATGGCAATCACCGCTGATAGCCAGGAGACCTGCAGCCGGTAACCGGTAAAGAAGGCGATCGAAAAAGGCAGAGCCATCGCCAGGACCGTACCAACGACCCCTCCGCTGAGCGAGATCAGCACCGCTTCGGCGAGAAACTGCAGTTGAATTTCCCGGAAGGTAGCTCCTAGCGCCTTGCGAATGCCGATCTCCCGGATCCTGGAACGGACCGTGGCCAGCATGATATTCATGATGCCCACTCCGCTGACCATCAAGGTCACCATGGAAAACAAGAGCAGGACAATGCTGAACGCAGTGGCTGTCTTCCCGGCCATGGACAGGACCTCGGAGAGGTTGCCCACGTCGTATACGGATTCGGAGCGATGCCTGGCCTTGATGGCCTTCAGGATGGCCGCAGTGGCCCAGGGCACACTGCCCGAGTCCGTCATGGAGAAGTAGATCTGGTTGACCGCATCAGTGCCGGTGAAATAGCGCGCTACGGTGTACGGGATAAGAAGGGTTTCGTCGACAATTTCCGACTGGCCAAAGGTGTCGAAGCTCTCGCGAAATACACCGATGATGACGATCGGAACATTGGAGATGGCCAGCGTCTTCCCTATTGCCTCATCGGCACTGCCGAACTGGGTCAAAGCAAACTTCTCCGTCACCAGCGCCGCCTTACTGTGCGCCAACGAGTCCTGCTGATCGAAAAAGCGCCCGGCGACCAGGTAGAGCCGGCGTATGTCCGCGTATTCCGGGCTCACTCCAAGGATCAGCACATCGCGTTCCTTGCCCGCGCCGCTGGGGAAGGACTGGTGCAGGTTGAGCACCGGCGATGCGGCCTGGATGCCCGGCACCTGCTGCTCAACTGCGCGCATATCGTCCACCGTCAGGTAATCGCGCACCGAAGCGATACTGGCATCCGACAGCCCGGCGTACTCGGCCCAGATCAGGTTGGTGCCGATGTTCTGAATGGACGTGAGAACATACCGCCTGCCGGAGAGCCCGATCGTGACCACCAGGATCAATGAGGCGGTTCCAATCACCATACCCAAGGCGGTCAGGGCGAAGCGGATCTGGTTGAGGCGAAACGAGTCGATGGCCAGCATCACGATCTCCCGCAGAGCAATGCTCTGGGTGCCGCGAACCGCCTGCGGTTGCGAACCGATCACCGATTGGCTCGAACTGTTCATCGCTTGCCGCTCATCGCTTACCCAGGAAGACCAGGGTGACCCCCACCGCGACCAGAGCCACACCTAGCCAGCGTCGCGGGCTAACGCGCTCGCCCAGAAAGAATACCGCTCCGCATGCACCGGCGACATAGCTTAGGGCCGTTACCGGTACGACGAAGCTCACATTCAAAAAGGAAAGCGCGCCCAGCAGGGAGAAGAACGCCAGAGCCATCATGCCCACTCCTGCCCACATCCATCCCACCCGCAGGGCGCGAACAATCACGCGGGCGATCGCCGGTGGACGAAAATCCTTCACCTCTCCAACCGCCTTCATGGCGCGGGAGACGCATAGTTCCCCGCAGGTGCCGGCAACGACGATCAGCGAAAAAAGGATCAGCTCAACCAAACTAGCTGCGCTCCAGACTTCGCGGGTCGGTCTGCCCTACGACCAGGACGCCCAGACAGATGATGGCGATACCCAGCCAGCGCAAAGGCGAAACCGGCTCGCCCAGCATGAAGTATCCGAGCAGCGCGACGACCCCATAAGCTACCGAAGATGCAGGCTGGACATAACTGTAATCCGCCCAGGACAATACGAGCACATTGGCGAGGAAGAAGGTGAGCAAAGAAGCAACTCCGAGCCAAATGGAGCCCGTGCCGAAGACGCGAAAGGCTGTGTGCAGCGCTTCCGCGGGCGGCCATATCGAGAGCCTGCCGGCCTGCTTCATGCCCTTGCCCAGCAAAACGTTCCCTAGAGGGCCCGCGATGACCATCACCAGGATCAGCAAAAACGTTTTAAGATGCAGCGGTCTCTGAGGCGTCATTGACTCCCAGGCGGCAGACTGGCAGCCTGCAAACCTCATTTTCGATTGTACTAGCGTGGAGGCAGCTGAAAGCGCAGGTGTTCCACGTCACGTCGTGGTGCGAAGAAATCACTCCCTCAGGGGCTGAAGCCCCTATGTGCCTCAACAGCTTACGTACGGCCTGAACAGGCTGCGGAA
>PLZN01000007.1 GCA_003152195.1 Acidobacteriaceae bacterium | reverse complement strand
GGAACCTGAGCGGATGGGACATCTTCGACGAAGCCAACATCGGCGTGCAGAACGGACTGGCGCCGCAACAGAATGTAAACAATGGATTCACGCTTGCCGATGCGGGCCAGGGCGCCGAACTCAGCGGCGGTCATTTATACCAGGGTTACCACTACTCCGTTGCAGTCGTGGACCAGAACACCAGCGGCATAGCCATCAACCCGCCCAATGTCTCGCCGCAAAACGCTGTGGCGTTCGCTTCCGACTCGAATTTCAAGGATCTCTATGGCCGGTTCGCCTACCGCATCAATCTCGAACATGATCCTACGAGCCGCAATGGCGTGCAGGCGGCAGGCGCGACCGGGCCGCGCGATCACACATATCTCGCTCTGGGCACCCTCTACTTCTATGGGCGAACCGCGCAGAACTTCAGCGGCGTGCTTTCCGATGGCGTGACGCCAACCGTGCTCACCGCCCGCGAGCCTTTCTACCGTGTGGGCGGCGACTTCAACTTCAACTACCGCACCTTCAACCTGTTCGGCCTATATCTGGCCGGCCACGATCGCAACCTTCTGCCGGTAACCGCGGCGGGAGCGGCGGGAATCACCGGCTTTACGGCGTCAGCCCCGGCGACATTCAGCGGCGGCTTCCTGGAGGCAGACTACCTCGTGCTGCCCTGGGTGATGACCATCATGCGCTGGGACCAGGTGAAGTCAACGGCAGATCGCGTCAACTTTATAGAGTACGATCCGACCGCGCCTCCGGGGTCGTCGTTCTTCTCGCCGTATTCGGCCACGCGCAACCGGTTCACGCCTGGCGTGCAGTTCCTGATCCACGCCAACATCAAAGCCTCGTTCGAATACCAGATCCGGCCGCAACAAATTGTCTACGACCCGGCAACGGGTCTGCCGCTCACCAAGCCGTTCCGGACCAACGCCGCAATCGCAGGGCTGGAGTGGGTCTACTAGCGCGCCATTCAGGACTTTCACTTTTCGCATTTAGGAGAACATATGAAACGCATCGCTCTGGTAACACTCACCGCAATGGCAGCACTCGGCACAGCGGCCTTTGCCGGCACCATTCACGGTAAGGTCTCCGGCGTCAACGGCGAGTCTGCCGTATACGTGGAAGCCGTCGCTGGCAAGACCTTCCCCGCTCCCACGCAACACATCACCCTCGACCAGAAGGGCCTGATGTTCGTGCCGCACATCGTGGTCATCGCACAGGGCACGACGGTCGACTTCCTCAACAGCGACAGCGTCGCGCATAACGTCTTCTGGATCTCCGTCAGTGGCAACAAGAAGCTTGGGCACAACATGGGCACATGGCCCAAGGGTGAGCAGCATCCCTTCAAATTCGACAACCCCGGCATCGTGGCCCTGCTCTGCAATGTCCACCCGGAAATGTCGGCTTACGTGATCGTTTCGCCAACGCCCTACTTCGCGGAGACAGACAAGTCTGGCGAATTCAAGATCGACAATGTGCCCGACGGCGCCTACACCGTAACCGCGTGGCACGAAGGAGCAAAGAGCAAATCCAATCCATTGAAAGTTGCCGGGGACACCACGGCGGACTTCACGCTCACCAAGTGAATCTGCGGGCGGCAGCGTGTGCTCCTGCCGATTCTAGGCTCTTCGCCTAACGCGGAAGGATATAGATATATATGCTGCGACGCTTCGTAGACAAGAAAGTAGACGGGGATTGGCTGAACACCAACTTCCCCTGCATGATGGCCTGCCCCGCGCATACCAACGCCGGCCGGTATGTAGCGCTCATTGCCGAGGGTCGCTTTGAAGAAGCCTACCGCTATGCGCGCGAGCCCAATCCGCTGGCCAGCATCTGCGGACGCGTCTGCGCTCATCCCTGCGAGACGGCGTGCCGTCGCGGTGAGATCGATAAGCCAATCGCGATCCGCGCGCTCAAGCGCTTCCTAACCGAGCGATATGGTCCGGAGTCGCGGCACCCCATTGATGTGAACGCCGGCCGCACGCAGGCCAAACTTCCCTTTCGCATTGCGGTTGTGGGGGCCGGGCCGGTCGGGCTCTCTGCCGCTCACGACCTTGCCCTGATGGGCTACCCCGTCACCATCTTTGAAGCATCACACGTGGCAGGCGGCATGCTCTATCTTGGCCTGCCCGAATACCGCTTGCCCCACGACGTTGTGGAAGCGCAGGTGCGCGAGATTCTCTCCACCGGCGATATCACGCTGAAATTGAACCAGGCGGCCGGCCGCGACTTTAGCATTTCCGATCTGCGCCACCAATTCGATGCTGTCCTCGTTGCCGTCGGAGCGCACCGCAGCCGCGACCTGACGATTCCAGGCGTGAACCTGGACGGCGTGTACAAGGGTATCGATTTTCTGCTCAATGTGAATCTCGGCTACCGGTTCACCATTGGCAAAAAGGTTCTGGTGATCGGCGGTGGCAACGTGGCCATGGATGTAGCCCGCTCTGCAGCACGTGAGGTGCTTCGCCAGCACCCGGGCGGCGTCGAGAGCATTGAGCCTTCGCAGGCGAGCCTGACGGCGGTGGCTGGTCGCGAAATGATGGACATATCGCTCTCAGCCCTGCGGCTTGGCGCGCAGGAAGTGCACCTCGTGTGCCTCGAAAACCGCGGCGAGATGCCGGCCTCGCTCGAGGAGATCGAAGAGGCGGAAGAAGAAGGGATTATCATCCATGCCGGTCTGGGTCCGAAGCAGATCATAGGTAAGGATGGGCGAGCCGTGGCGCTTGAGGCGCTCAAAACCAAGTCGGTCTTCGATGCCAACCGGCGTTTCAACCCCACTTTCTACGAGAACAGCGAGACGCGGCTTGATTGTGACACCATCATCATGGCCATTGGTCAGGCGCCTAATCTGGATTTCCTTAGTCCCGAAGATGGCGTAGACGTGTCGCCGCGCGGGCTCATCGCCATCAATCCTCAAACGCTGATGACGTCGGCTGCCGGTGTCTTCGCCGGCGGCGACTGCGTGTTCGGGCCGCGCCTCATTATCGACAGCGTTGCCGATGGCAAGCGCGCGGCGGTGGGAATTGATGAGTTTCTGCGCGGAAAAGAACACCCTGCCCCGATTGTGGAAGTGGAGGTGCTTGAGCGCCATCGCATGCCGCTGGACCTACTCGACCTGACGCGGCCCCAGATTCCCATGCTGCCGCTGAACCGGCGCACCGGTGTCACTGAAGTTGAGATCGGCTTCGACGCCGAAGCCGCCATGGCCGAAGCGCAGCGCTGCCTGCACTGCTGGGTCAACACCGTATTCGAAGGCACGCCTGAGGACGGCACCGAATGCATTCTGTGTGGTGGGTGCGTTGACGTTTGCCCCGAGAACTGTCTGGAGCTTGTCTCGCTCGACCGCATTACTTTCAACGAAGCGACAACCGCGCAACTCGCTGACGTCCGCGAACTACTCGGGGTGGAATTAGGTGACATCAAGGCCGACGAGCTTGGAGTGATCACCGGCTCCGCCATGCTCAAAGACGAGTCGCGGTGTCTCCGGTGCGGACTGTGCGCGGCACGTTGCCCGGTAGGCACTATCACCATGGAGTCCTTCAACCTTCTCCCCGCAGAGCCAACCGGCTTAATCTCCGTGGAAGCCATCGACCGCCCACTGCGATCCAGGCCGCCTCTTGCAGGCGCGCCTGCGAGGTAATGAATGCCCGACGAAAAACAATACGTAACGCCAACACCCGCGCGAGAGTTCGATCGCCGGGCCTTCTTCACCAAGATCGGGCTCGGATCGCTCGGCATCGCCGCGGCAGGCACGGTTGGCTTCACTTACGAGTTTCTCTCGCCCAATGTCCTCTATGAGCCCTCGCCCATCATCAACGCCGGTAAGCCGGAGAGCTTCGAGGTAGACTCTGTGACGATGGACGTCAATTCAGGCATCTACCTGGTGCGTGCGGCGGAAGGCTTCTATGCGCTGAGCGCCGTGTGTACCCACCTGGGCTGCCTGACCGCGTGGAGCCAGGAGTTGGGCATCATCAAGTGCCCCTGCCACGGCAGCGAGTTCACACGCACCGGAGTAAAGATCGAAGGACCTGCGCCGAAGCCCCTGCCGTGGCTCAGGACATGGGTGAGCGATGATGGCGACCTGATGGTCGATCGTTCCATGAACATCCCACCCCTGCAGTTCCTGAGGATATGAGCATGTCCACCCAAACTGACAGGATCGTCGAACAGTTGCGCAGCAGTCGGGTGTGGCGCTCGGTGTTCCGCAGCGGTACGGGTAGCAGCACACTACATCGCGCGCTTGCCATTCAGCAGAACCTGTTCCTGCACCTGTTCTCCACTAAAGTCCGCAAGCGGATGCTCAGCTTCAGCGCTACCTGGTTTCTGGGAACGCTGACGCTGGGAACATTTTTCATCCTGGTTCTCACTGGCGTTCTGCTCATGCTCTACTACCACCCGTCCGTGCCCCAGGCATACGCGGACATGAAGGATCTGCAGTTCG
>PLZN01000334.1 GCA_003152195.1 Acidobacteriaceae bacterium | reverse complement strand
TGGAATATGTGCCGGAGACGCAGATTGGCGAGTATGTTCTCGTACACGTCGGCTTTGCCATCAGCCGGGTCGATGAAGCGGAGGCGGAGCGAACGTATCAGGCGCTGAGGGACCTGGATCAACTCACCGAGCTGGAGTCACCGGTGGTTGAGGAGATGGAACCAGGAGGGTATCGACAATGAAGTACCTCGACGAGTACCGCGATAGCGAAGTTGCAAAAAAAGTTGTGGGCGAGATGCGCCGTATTCAGACTCGTCCGTGGGTGCTGATGGAGGTTTGCGGGGGACAGACGCACTCCATCGTCAAGAACGGAATCGATCATCTGATTCCGGAGGGCGTGGAGCTGGTCCATGGGCCGGGCTGCCCGGTGTGCGTAACACCGCTGGAGATGATTGATAAGGCCCACGCGATCGCGCGAAGCCAGAATGTTATCTTCTGCTCGTTCGGCGATATGTTGCGTGTACCCGGGTCGGATGGCGACTTGTTCACCATCAAATCGCTGGGCGGCGATGTCCGCATCGTCTACTCACCGCTCGACTGCCTGAAGATCGCGAGAGCCAATCCGGCCAAACAGGTGGTCTTCTTTGCCATCGGCTTTGAGACCACGGCGCCGGCGAACGCCATGCTGGCGTGGCGAGCGCGCGAGGAGCAGGTAAACAATCTATCGCTGTTGGTCTCCCATGTGCTGGTTCCACCGGCGCTGGAGGCGATTCTGCAATCGCCCGATAACCGGGTGCAGGGCTTTCTGGGGCCCGGTCACGTGTGCGCAGTGATGGGGTACAGCGAATACGATCCCATCAGCGCTCGCTACCATGTGCCCATTGTGGTCACGGGTTTTGAGCCGCTCGATATCTTGCAAGGGACGCTGATGACGATTCAGCAATTGGAGCTAGGCCGGGCGGTGGTGGAAAACCAGTACTCGCGGGTTCTCAATCGTGAGGGCAATCTGCCGGCGCAGAAGTTGGTCAACCAAGTCTTTGCTGTACGTGATCGCAAGTGGCGGGGCATCGGCACCATCCCGATGAGCGGCTACCATCTGCGCGACGAGTTTGCATCCCATGATGCTGAGAAGCTATTCGATGTTGCGGAGATTGCCACGCTCGAACCGGAGATATGCATCAGCGGGCAGATCCTGCGGGGGATTAAGAAGCCGCACGATTGCCCAGCGTTCGGCACGCTGTGCTCGCCGCAGCATCCCCTGGGAGCCACGATGGTGTCAGCCGAAGGAGCGTGCGCTGCGTACTACGCCTATGGGCGGCACCTGAAACCACAGGGAGCGGACGCGCTCCACCAGATCCTCGCGGGCACAGCGCCGCTTGCAAACGGACTCAGGACATAAGCCGATGGCGGCCACTGAGGTTTCTGCCAGGGACGAGGAAAAGCCAACCGTAGAACCACCAGTGTCTCCGGTATTTGGGTCGTGTCCTTTGCCTATTTTTGACCATCGGCAGATCGTGTTGGGGCATGGGAGCGGCGGCAAGCTTACCGCCGATCTTATCGACAAGATCTTCCTGCCTGCCTTCAGGAATCCTATTCTGGACAAGCTCGATGACCAGGCGGTGATGACGATCGGTGGCGCTCGACTGGCCTTTACGACGGACTCCTTTGTCGTGACGCCCATCTTTTTTCCCGGGGGCGACATTGGGCGGCTGGCCGTGCACGGAACCGTGAACGATCTGGCGATGTCGGGCGCCCGCCCGCTCTATCTGTCTGCTGCCTTCATCCTGGAGGAGGGCTTGCCCGTCGATGACCTGCGGCGTGTGGTTGAGTCGATGCGTGCGGCCGCGGAAGAGGCCGGCGTTCAATTTGTTACCGGCGACACCAAGGTTGTGAATCGCGGCAAGGGCGACCAGATCTTTATCACGACAACGGGGATTGGCGTGATTGAAGAAGGCGTGAGTATCTCGGCCGACCGGGCCAAGCCGGGCGACAAGATCATCCTGAGCGGCTACATCGGGGACCACGGAATGGCCATCATGTCGCAGCGTGAAGGCCTTGAATTTGAAGGCGCGATCGAAAGTGATTGTGCCTCGCTGAACGGCCTCGTAGCCACCATGCTGGCCACGCCGCCGATGGTTGGATCGGACTTCATCCACTGCCTGCGCGATCCGACGCGCGGCGGTGCGGCTACGACGTTGAACGAGATCGCAAAGCGCGCTCAAGTGGGAATGGTCTTGCGAGAACAGTCGATTCCCGTGCGCGAGACCGTAAAAGGCGCTTGCGAAGTGCTCGGGCTGGATCCGCTCTATGTCGCGAATGAGGGCAAGCTGCTCGCCATTGTGTTGCCGGAGAAGGCGGAAGCCGTACTTCAGCAGATGCGACAACATCAGCTTGGCCGGGATGCCGCCATCATCGGCGAGGTGGTTGCCGGCCACCCCGGCATGGTGCTGATGAAAACAGAGATTGGCGGAACCAGAGTGCTGGATGTAATGTTCGGTGAACAGCTACCCCGCATCTGCTGATTTTTTTCCGGCAAAGTGACTGGATGAATCATCTTCTTCAGCCTGTGAATGGAATCGGTAAGAGCCGTTTGACAGCACGGCTTGCCCGGGCGTAGTTTCCTCTGGTCCGCAGCCAAGCGTTGAAATCGGGCGCGAATTTTTGGCTTTATATTTTTGCCGTTGTGCAGGTGGCAATCTTGTCCAACCCGCGGCACTGTTCCGGCATCCCACGCCAAAATGTGTGCCTCGAGGCCCATTCTTCCGCGGGCTTCCGGGCACTTCCACTCCACTGTGCGTACCGCGTCGCGACGTAAGTCTTAAGGCTGGAGGAGAATTTAAATGGCTGAAAAGATTAGCAGTATCACGAAAGCTCCCGCTGTCTCGGATGTTCATATTCTTTGGATCACAGCCGGGCTCAGTTGCGACGGCGACAGCGTTTCCGTCACGGCGGCGGAGCAGCCCAGCATCGAGGATGTTCTGCTCGGCGCTATACCGGGGCTGCCGAAGGTTCATCTGCACAACCCTGTGCTCGCTTACGAGAACGGCGATGAATTCATGAAGTTTTTTTACGAGGCGGAGAAGGGCCTGCTCGATCCCTTCGTCCTGGTCGTGGAAGGCTCCATTCCGAACGAGAAAATCAAAAAAGAAGGCTACTGGGCGGCGATGGGCACGAACCCCGACACGGGCCAGCCGATTACTACCTGCGAGTGGATCGATCGCCTGGCCCCGAAGGCTTTGGCCATCATCGGCGCGGGAACGTGTGCCACGTACGGCGGCATCCACGCAATGGCTGGAAACCCGACCGGGTGCATGGGGCTTGCCGACTACCTCGGATGGGACTGGCGTTCCAAGGCCGGTCTGCCCATTGTGAATGTCCCCGGTTGTCCGGTGCAGCCCGATAACTTCATGGAAACCGTCCTCTACCTGCTGTACCAGGTGGCCGGCCTGGCGCCGATGATCCCTCTGGACAAGCAGTTGCGACCCACGTGGCTCTTCGGCAAAACGGTGCACGAGGGTTGCGATCGTGGCTCGTACTACGAGCAGGGCGACTTTGCCACTCACTACGGATCATCGAAATGCCTGGTAAAACTCGGCTGCTGGGGACCGGTGGTCGACTGCAACGTAACCAAGCGCGGCTGGATGCGCGGCATCGGTGGCTGCCCTAATGTGGGCGGCATCTGTATCGGATGCACCATGCCGGGGTTTCCGGATAAGTTCATGCCCTTCATGGACGAACCGCCGGGAGCGAAACTTTCAACCAACGTAATCGGCACCTATGGCCGCTTCATCCGTACCATGCGCGGTATCACCAACACCACGGTGAACAAAGAACCGAGATGGCGGCACCGCGGGCGGGAACTGACCACAGGCTACCACCCAACAACCTATTAATTAAAGGCGGATTTCCTCTTGGCGGGTAGCAGCGAGGGTATCTCACAGCGGCTTTTTTTGAGGAGAAGCCGCGCAAACATCCGCGGATTCCACACAAACGAGTAGGATTCCGCTGAAACGAGAGGAAGCGAAAGGATCAAACCATGGCGACTTATCCGGAGACGATACCTGAAACCGATAAGAGGAAGCGCAATCTCGTCGAGATGAACTGGGATCCGATTACCCGGATCGTGGGCAGCCTCGGCATCTTCACCAAGATCGACTTCGAGAACCGGGAAGTCGCGGAGTGCCACAGCACATCGTCCATCTTTCGCGGCTACAGCATTTTTATGAAGGGCAAAGACCCGCGGGATGCCCACTTCATCACCAGCCGTATCTGCGGCATCTGCGGCGACAACCACGCCACCTGCGCGGTATACGCGCAGAATATGGCGTTTGGCGTCAAGCCGCCTGCTCTGGCCGAGTGGATCATCAACCTGGGCGAGGCTGCCGAGTACATGTTCGATCACAACATCTTCCAGGACAACCTGGTTGGTGTCGACTTTTGCGAACAGATGGTGAAAGAAACGAATCCCGGAGTCTGGGCCAAGGCGCAGTCCACCGCTAGTCCGAACGGAGACAAGCATGGCTACCGCACGATTGCGGACATCATGACGGCGCTCAATCCCTTCACCGGCACATTCTATCGCGAGACGCTCGCCATGAGCCGCCTGACGCGCGAGATGTTCTGCCTAATGGAAGGACGCCACGTGCATCCCTCTACGCTCTACCCTGGCGGCGTGGGAACGGTAGCCACTATCCAGCTTTTTACCGACTATCTGGTACGCCTTATGAAGTATGTCGAGTTTATGAAGAAGGTGGTGCCCCTGCATGATGACCTTTTTAACTTCTTTTATGAAGCGATGCCCGGGTACGAGAAGGTCGGACAAAGACGCATATTGCTGGGCTGTTGGGGATCCTATAACGATCCGGATAGTTGCGACTACAGCTACAAGAATATGGCGGAGTGGGGCCGCAAGATGTTCGTTACCCCCGGCGTGGTGGTGGACGGAAAGCTGGTCACCAACAGCCTGGTCGACATCAATCTGAACATAAGGATCCTACTCGGCAGTTCCTATTATGACGACTGGCAGGGTGCGGAGACGTTTGTTGCCAGGGATCCACTCGGGAACCCGGTAGACAAGCACCACCCGTGGAACCAGACGACCATTCCCCGTCCACAGAAGCGCGACTTCGGCGGCAACTACACGTGGGTTATGTCTCCGCGTTGGTACGACCAGCGCACCGGCGAGCATCTTGCGCTGGACACCGGCGGCGGACCCATTGCGCGGCTCTGGTCGACGGCGCTTTCCGGCCTGGTCGACATTGGCTACGTAAAGGCCACCGGCCACAGCGTCAAGATCAACCTCCCCAAGACTGCCCTGCTTCCCGAAACCGAGTTCGAGTGGAAGATCCCGCAGTGGAGCAACACGATTGAGCGGGATCGCGCGCGTACTTATTTCCAGGCTTACGCGGCAGCGACGGCGCTTCACTTTGTAGAAAAAGCGCTTGCGGAACTGCATGCCGGCCGTACTTCTACCTGGACGGACTTCAAGGTTCCGGAAGAAGCAATCGGCTGTGGTTTCCACGAGGCGGTTCGTGGTGTCTTGTCCCATCATGTCGTCATCCGCGAAGGCAAGATCGCCAACTACCACCCCTATCCTCCAACCCCGTGGAACGCAAACCCGCGGGACATCTACGGAACTCCTGGCCCCTACGAGGATGCGGTGCAGAACACACCCATCTTCGAAGACAATGGTCCGGAGAATTTCAAGGGCATCGATATCATGCGTACGGTGCGGAGCTTCGACCCGTGCCTACCCTGCGGCGTACACATGTACGTGGGGGATGGCAAAGTGATCGAAGTAAAACACTCACCCATGTTCGGGGCAGCGGGGAATGAGTAATGGCGGCCAGCGCTGAGCAACCAATCGCAGCACCTCGGCGCGGAGAGTTTCGCGCGCAAAGCGAACGCGTAGAGAAGCTGGCAGGCAAACTCGATCAGGCAGGCGACCCGGAGGTTCGGGCCGCCGCGCTTGAGCTCGTTCAGTCTGTCGTCGAGCTGCACGGCGCCGCCTTACAGCGGCTGATCGACAAGTGTCTGGAAACAGCAGAGGGCGAGCGGGTGCTGGACTTTGCCTTGCAGGACGGTCTGGTCGCCAGCATGTTCCTGCTCCACTCGCTCCACCCCGATGATATTCAGACCAGAGTCGTGCGCGGTCTCGAAGCTGTGCGACCCTATCTTAAGTCGCACGGCGGAGATTGTGAGTTGGTCAGCGTGCGCGACGGCATCGTCCGGCTCAAGCTGCACGGCACCTGCGGCAGTTGTCCGTCATCTTCTCTCACCTTGAAGAATGCCGTGGAAGAGGCGCTCTACGAGGCCGCTCCTGACATTCTAGAGATCGTCGCGGAGAACGCGCCGGCTGAGCCTTCTCATGCTTCCAACCTTGTAGTACTTAAGTAGCTTGCTACTCGAAGGAGAGACACGATGGCTAACCCAACACAAATCAGACCCCCTCGTACCCCAGGCACGCCGAGAGGCGAAGCGATCGTCAAGTCTGTCGATCGCTTTGAAGACGATGCCACGGGAATCAATGTCGACGCTCGCAAGCCCATCGACTCACGCATGCCTCATATGCCACCCGCCTAAGCCGGCTCGATTGGATTGCAATGATGCAAGGACCGGATAAGGATTCGGAGCGCGACGGAACACCTTCTTTGCTCAAGCAGTTTGCCCGCCGGGCCTCGACGGCGGAACGCTGCGAGCTTTGCAGCGCGGAGTTGGCACCTATTCACCAGCACCTGCTCGATCCAAAGAAGCGCGAGATCGTGTGCTCGTGCGATGGCTGTGCCGTTCTGTTTTGCGGACAGGCGGGGGCGCACTACCTCCGCGTTCCGCGGCGCATTCGCGCTCTCTCTGACTTTCAGATGCCCGACCTGCAGTGGGAATCGCTGATGATTCCTATCAACCTGGCCTTCTTCTATTGCGACAGCGCAGCCGGCAAGGTGATGGCGATGTACCCGAGCCCGGCCGGTGCAATCGAATCGCTACTCAGTCTCGAATCCTGGTCGGAGATCGCCGCGGAGCATCCGGCTTTGCAGAAGATGGAGCCGGATGTCGAGACGTTTCTGGTGAACCGCGTTGGAACGACGGCGCAGTACTACGTCGCTCCTATCGATGAGTGCTATCGCCTGGTCGGCTTGATCCGCATGCACTGGCGTGGGCTCTCCGGCGGGGCAGAAGTCTGGAAAGAAATCCACAACTTCTTCGGCGACTTGAAAGCCCGAAGCGTCGATGTAAGAGAATCCGCCCATGCCTGAGCTGCATTTCCAAATCGAAGCCGCGGAGGCCGTGGCGCACGCTGCCGCGCCGCTGATTGCCTTGAAGCTGCGCATCACCAATCTTCCGGCCACGGAGGCAATCCATACACTTACGCTGCGCTGCCAGGTTCAGATCGAGCCCGCCAAACGGCGTTACGTTCCGCAGGAACAGGAGAAGCTGCTCGACCTCTTTGGCACGCCCGAGCGGTGGAGCAGAACGGTGAAGCCCCTGCTGTGGATGAACACCACCGTGGCAGTCCCAGGCTTTACCGATAACGTGCTCGTCAACCTGGAGCTGCCGTGTACGTTTGACTTCAATGTCGCAGCGACTAAGTACTTCCACGCACTGGACACTGGTGACATTCCAGTGTGTGTCATGTTCAGCGGCACGGTCTTTTACCAGGGCGCCGACGAGGCGCTCCAGGTGGCTCAAGTGCCATGGGACCGCGAAGCCAACTTCCGCCTGCCAGTCTCCGTTTGGAAAGAGATGATGGAGATGCACTTTCCAAACACGGCGTGGCTCTGCCTGCGACGCGACGTATTCGAGCAGCTTTACGAATATAAGGTGCGCCACGGCCTGCCCACCTGGGAACAGGCAATCAGCAAAGCGCTCTCAGCAGAGATCGCCGACGAGGTTAAGGCATGAACTTCGATGGCGTGGAAAAAATTGCGGCCGCGATTCTTTATGAGGGGTACATCCTTTATCCCTACCGGCCAACAGCGATCAAGAACCGTCAGCGCTGGAATTTTGGAACGCTCTACCCACGAGTGTATGCGGAGGCGCAGCGCCCTCAGGAGCCCTTCCGTCTGGTTGCAGAATGTCTCGTGACGGCAGATGCGAACGCCAGCCTTGACCTCCGAATCAGCTTTCTTCAACTCGTCCCGCAACGGCAGAGCAAATCGGCTGCTCATCCCGAGGAAGTGCAAACACTCTCAGACCCTTCCCTGGCATGGGACGAAGCAGTCGAACGCACTTCGGAGCACTCCGATCTTCGTCTCAACAACCTCATCGCTAACCCACTTACGCGGACGCTGCAGATGGATGGGACGGGTTTGCCCGAAGGCCGGGGCGGCAATTCGGCTTCGAACTTGCAGTTGGAACTTACGATCGGCGCCGAAACCCTTCAGGATGGCGCGTGCAAACTACGCATCGAACTGCGGAATACGAGCCCTCTCCCGAGTGGCGCTGAGGCCAAACGTGACGAGGCGCTCCCACTGTCCTTCGTCTCTGCGCATCTGCTGCTGGGTATCACCGGCGGAGAGTTTGTCTCACTACTCGATCCCGGGGACATCTACCGCGAATCCGCCGCGGCCTGCCGCAATGCCGGCGTCTTCCCGGTATTAGCAGGTGAGGAACCCGACCGAAGCATGATGCTTTGCTCACCGATCATTTTGTACGACTATCCCCAGATCGCTCCGGAGAGCGAGGGGGATTTCTTTGATGGGACCGAGATGGACGAGATGCTTACCCTTCGCGTGCTCACGCTTACGGACGGCGAGAAGCAGGAGATGCGCAACGGTGATCCCCGGGCGCGAAAGATTCTGGAAAGAACCGAGACCCTCACCGCGGAGTCCATGCTCAAGGCGCACGGCGTCATCCGCGGATTGCGTGAGATTCGAAGGGACGTATCATGAATGGGGAATGGAATCCTCTCGAAGAAGCGAAGGCTCCGCCGGAGAGCGTGCGGGTTTTCGGCGTCGATCTGCGCGTTGGCAACCGCGTTCGGTTGTGGCCGCAAAAAAAGGCAGACATCATCGACATGGCCCTGACCGGCAAGGTAGCGGTGATCGAAGCCATCGATCAGGACTTCGAAGACCAGATTCAGCTTGCGGTCGTATTGGACGATGACCCGGGCCGGGAATTCGGCATGATGCGCCAGCCAGGCCACCGCTTCTTCTTCTCGCCCGAAGAGGTTGAACCCGTCGTGGAAGGAGGTCCTGCATGACCGCGAAGATTTTGGTGGCAGGCGTGGGCAACATCTTTCTGGGCGACGACGCGTTCGGCGTTGAGGTAGCACGTTCGCTCAGCATCCGCCCACTGCCGGAGAACGTCACGGTCAAGGATTTTGGCATCCGGGGATTCGATCTTGCTTACGCCCTGCTCGATCCGTGGGACACCGTCATCATCGTGGATGCGCTGCCACGCGGCGAGGCTGCCGGCACACTCTACGTGGTCGAACCGAATCTCGCCGAAATAGGAGGTCCGGCATCGGCGGACACGGCGATCAATCCGCACGGCATGGATCCGGTACGAGTGCTGAATCTTGCTGCTTCCATGGGCACGATTTCCGCACAGGTGCTCATCCTGGGCTGTGAACCGCATGACTTCGGCGATGAGCTGGAAGGGCGTATGGGCTTGTCAACACCGGTGCAAGCTGCGATAGAAGAGGCATCCAACATGATTGAAGAGCTCGTCGGACGCATTCTTAGAACGAAGCAAAATCCTTCAATGCAATTACAGACTGTGGAGAGGTGAAATATGAATAAGCTAATCCTGGGCGCACTTGGTTTGATTGTGGTTGCTCTCGTAGTAGCGGTCGCTCCTGACCTCCAGCGCTATATCAAGATCCGCTCGATGTAGCGGCTCGGTTTTTTCCGATCCGCCTTGTCGTAAGGAAAAACATGCACGAACTCTCGATTGCGATCAGCATGATCGACCAGATCCTCGAAGAATCGGAGACCCGCGGTGGCCTCGACGTTGAGGTTGTGCACCTTAAACTGGGAACCTTCTCCGGGGTGGATAAGGATGCGCTGCTCTTTTCCTACGAGCTCGCCTGCGAGGGGACGCGACTCAAAGGATCCCGGCTGGAAATCGAGTCCATACCGCTGATCATCTACTGCGGCGCGTGTCAAAAAAACCGGACGCCGCCCTCGATGTATCAGCTCAGCTGCCCAGAGTGTGGCACCCCGGGACAGACGATCGTATCCGGACGCGAGATCGAAGTTGCATCGTTGGAGGTTGCGGCATGAGCACACGCATGGTGGAGGTCAGGGCGAAGGTCATGAAGCAGAACGATCTGCTCGCTCGTGCTCTCCGCGAGCGGTTTCGTGGCGAGGGCACCTGTGTCGTAGGTCTGGTCTCAAGCCCGGGCTCGGGAAAGACTGCGTTCCTGGAAAAGCTGCTCAGCGGCCTGGCGCGCGACGCTCGTGTAGCTGCCCTGGTTGGGGATCTGGCTACAGAGAATGACGCGGCACGCTTGCAACGCGCAACGCCAAACGTACGACAGATCACCACGGGAACGATCTGCCACCTGGACGCACAAATGGTCGAGAAGGCGCTTGAATCCTGGCGTCTGGACAGGATCGATTTTCTCTTTATCGAAAACGTGGGAAACCTCGTTTGCCCCTCCAGCTACGACCTTGGAGAGGAGCTGCGTTTCGTTCTTCTCTCTGCGACCGAGGGCGAAGACAAGCCGTTGAAGTACCCCACCATCTTCAATAGCTCTGACGTTGCGATCATCACCAAGATGGATCTGGCGGATGCAGCAGAATTTGACCTTCCGGCCGCTCGCCGTAACATCGAGAGCGTTCGCCCCGGGATGAAGGTCTTTGAAGTTTCCGCCAAGACGGGGCAGGGGATGCCGGCGGTTTTCGACTTTCTCCATGCTCAACTCGCAAGCTCGCGCCAGATCCGGGTTGCGGCGGCACTGTGAATGCGGTAACTTGATTGACGGGCCGAGCTCTATCGTTTATCTTACGGTGATGTTTGAGGTCCCTTTTCGTTGTTGATGCTCCCGGATGAAGAAGTTGGTGAGCGGCAGAACATACGAAAAGAATCTGACGCAAGGTATCGCTCATTAAGCTGCTAGAGCATTCCTCGACATCCTTTCCTCATGTCATTTGAAGCCCGCACGGCTGTTTTCCTCGCCCTGCGCGTCCAAGTCCCATCGGCACACTCCACCAGCCGAGTAACCCAGACAGGAGTTCTAACCATGAGCAAGGTTCTAAAAGAAGTCCTGGCAGCGAATCGGCAGTACAGCGGTTCGTTCGGTGAGAAGGGCAAACTCGGACTTCCTCCCGCCCGCCGGTTCGCTATTCTCACCTGCATGGACGCGCGCCTGGATCCGGCCAAATTCGCCGGCCTCGCGGAAGGGGATGCGCACGTTATCCGCAATGCCGGTGGCCGGGCAAGCGACGATGCGATCCGGTCTCTCGTCATCAGCTACAAACTGCTGGGCACGCGTGAATTTTTCGTCATCCATCACACCAACTGTGGCATGGAGTTTTTTACCAACGACGTGATCCGTGGACTACTCGATAGCAGCCTTGAAACCGCCGACCTCACACCTGCCGGTTTCCGCGACGTCGGCAAAGGCCCCGGCTCTCGCGCAGGAGAATTTATCGAATGGCTCACCATCGCGGACCCGAAACAGGCTGTCCTCGACGATGTGCTTCGCCTGCGCAACCATCCACTTGTTCCGCCATCGATTCCCATCTATGGGTACGTGTATGACGTAACGAGCGGAAAGTTGGTCGAGGTGGAGGGCGCCAGCAGATAGGCCGGGCAAAGTAACCATCCCCACCGAAAGCTTGCGTTGTCAATCTCCACCCTTTGGTGGATGCTGAAGTAGATATGCCCGCACAGGATGTTGCCTCAATGGATCAGCAAAGGCGGATGGGGCTGGCGGGGACGATCGCCCTGGTCACAGGGCAATCGATCGCGCTCGGCATCTTCCTAACCCCTGCTGCCATGGTAAAATCCTTGGGTGCGCCCCTGCTGCTCGCGGCGGTCTGGTGCGGTATGGGTCTGATCACCCTGTGCGGCGCCCTCTGCTACTCGGAACTGGCCGTCCGCTTCCCTCATTCGGGAGGGGAATATCAGCTTTGGCGGCTGGTGGGAGGCAGGCAAGATTGCCGGTGAAGTTCGTAACCCGCGGCGAAATCTCCCGCTGGCCTTTACCGGCGGTGTGCTGCTGGTAACCGCAGTCTATCTCCTGGTCAGCTTTGCGTTCCTCTCGGTCGTGCCGCTGCAGCGCATCGCTTCCAACACCGCCTTCGTCGCCCAATTCGGCGAAGCACTTTTCGGCAGCGTGGGCGGAAAAATCCTCTCTGGTTGCGTCCTGCTTTCTGTGTTGGGAGGCCTGATGGCGCTGACCATGGCCGCGCCGCGCGTCTACTATGCAATGGCGAAAGACGGCGCATTTTTCTCCGCCTGCGGACGGCTGCACCCTCGCTTCGGAACACCCGCCAACGCGGTTCTGCTCCAAACCGGGCTTGCCCTCCTTGTTCTCTGCTTCGGCGCCTTCGATCGTATCCTCTCCTTCATCATCTTCTCGGCCATCTGTTTTCTCGCTCTCTCAGCGGCTTCGCTCTTTCGCCTGCAGGAGCGCGTAAGATCCTGGTGGTTTCCCGTTGCACCGATTCTCTTTCTGCTGGGCTGCGCCGCGATTGATCTGATTGATCCTGCCGCATGATCCCATTCCCGCAATTCTCGGCCTCGCCATCGTGCTCCGCGGCGATCCCATCCGGCGATTCTTCTTCTCCAAGCCGCTGCAGCTCGAGGCATCGTCCGCAACCCACCCAATCTCTTCCTGAAAGGACTGACTCCATCATGGCCCACATTCAACTACCCGAAGGTCTTCCCGGAATCCGTGGCGCAATGGCCTTCCGCCCGGCAACTGCGAAACCACTCAACGAACTGGTCGAAGTCCTCTTGCGCGGCCCCAACTCGCTCTCCGCCGGCGAGCGAGAGCTGATTGCGACCTACGTCTCCTCGGAGAATGACTGTTACTACTGTCAGATGGCTCATGGCGCCATCGCAGCGGCAAATCTCAATGACGATGAGGCGTTGGTTAAGAAGGTAAAGCATGACTTCCAGAACGCGGACATCTCTCCCAAGTTGAAAGCGCTGCTGGTGATTGCGGGACACGTCCAGAAGGGCGGCAAGCATGTCACGCCCGAAGACGTAGCGAAGGCGCGGGCACTCGGCGCTACCGACCTGGAAATCCACGACACGGTGCTCATTGCGGCCGCATTCTGCATGTACAACCGCTACGTCGATGGCTTGGGCACCACCCAGCCGCGGGATGAAGCACTATACCGCGAGCGTGGCAAGCGCGTTGCCAGCGATGGGTACATCGCCGTCAGCAAAACCTATCTACCGGCAGAAGTGACCGTCTAGAAGATCGAAGGAGGACAACAGACATGCCACATATCGCTCTCCCCGAAGGATTGCCCGGCATCACCAGCGGCTTCGCCTTTCGCCCCGAAACTGCTAAACCAATGCGAGAGCTCGCACATGTGCTCCTGCATGGGCCGAGCACTTTGAGCCCCGGTGAACGGGAGCTGATTGCAACCTACGTCTCCAGTCAGAATGACTGTTACTTCTGCCAGACCAGTCACGGAGCAGCCGCCGCCGCTCAGATGGGAAAAGACTCGGCCCTGGTCGAACAGGTGAAGCATGACTTTCTCCAGGCGCATATCTCCGACAAGCTCAAGGCGCTGCTGGTGATTGCCGGCCAGGTGCAACAAGGCGGCAAACATGTCTCTTCTGAAGGCATCGAGAACGCACGCAAGCGGGGTGCGACCGATCTTGAAATCCATGACACGGTGCTGATCGCCGCTGCCTTCTGTATGTACAACCGCTATGTCGACGGGCTTGCCACATGGCAGCCGCGAGACCCGGCTATGTACTCCAGCATGGGCGAGCACCTCGCCACGCACGGCTATATCACTCCATCGATCGAGGTCGTGGCTACTTAAACTCTGCCCCTGCAACGGGCATCCCCTGCAGCTTGCCGCAGGCAGACCTCAATCCTCGAGGAGATCATGGAACAGAGTGACGGGCGTGGGAGACGCAACGGGCGGCCACAAACCACACTCATCCTAGGCGCAGCCTGTGCCTTGTCCGCGGCTTTATGCCTGGCCATCCCGCTGTATGTCGCCAGCCAGCAGACCCGTTCTGTACTAACGTGACTTCGCAGCCTTCTTGGCATGCGCAGAAAGCGCCTTATGAGAGGCCGTCGAGTGTGGCTCCTTCTTTAGGGCCTCCACGCTCGAGCGCGAACGCTTCGCCGACGTTTTCTTTACCCCGGATTGTCCCTTGCGGTAATCTCTTTCCGCGCTCCGCTGAGTGGATTTCTTGGTTTTGCCAGGGCTGGGTGGAGCGAGGGGAATACCGGCGCGCCGCGCCTTACTCAGGCCGATAGCGATCGCCTGCTGCGGCGAACGTGCACCGTGCTTACCTTCCCGTACGTGTTCGATTTCTTCGTGGACGAATTCTCCAGCTGCGGTGGATGGCGATTTTCCTTCCCGCAGATCCTCTTGTGCGCGTTCGACTATTTCCTTTTCCGGCATAATCCATGCTCCTTCTTGCCTTATTAAGTGATGCCAAGCGGGAACAAAGTGATGTCGACGACGATTAAATCCCAAGCCGGCGTTCTATAGCATTTTCACTATTACTGTGTGGCGTGGATGGATCTGGCTATGTTGACTCGCCTTCAATCCAGTTCTCCGGCACTTCCGCATCCGCGTCCGTGGTTAGAATGACACCATCATCGATCAATGACTTGATACGCCGATTCTCAGAGGGAAGCGCGAATGAACCTTGCGTCTCCAAGATTCTGGAGGGCTACCAGAGGCGGAAGACGACACCGGCGCTGAGGCGGAGATTGTTCTGGCGGTTGCCACCGCCGTTGGGTAGTTGCGTGAGGAAGTAATCGGCCTGGACAGGCCGAATAGCGAGCCAGGACTTCATGCGAATATCCAGTCCGCCACCGGCGAGCATGGCAAAGCTGTACGCTGCTCCGGTCGAGCTGGACGTGACCGGAAAATAGCTGTCGAAGCCATGCGCGGCGCCGACGAGCATCTGCACAAACGGCGCGTAGCGACGATGGATCGGATAGGTAACGCGTGGCCCTACGGTGAAAGAGGCCAGCGACAGTCCCTGTGGGCCGCCGTTCACGCTGCCGGAACGTTCCCCGGTCAAGTCGGCGACAGCGCTGAACCAGCGATAGGCGTGAAAGGCGACTTCCGTGCTGCCGCCATTCATAGAGAAGCCCACACCTTCGGCAGTAGCCCGAAGATAGCTGTAGTCGACGGAGATCTCAATCGGCGCAGCGACGGCCGCAGTCTTGTCTCCCTCGTACGTGTCGGGAGACTTCCAAAAGCTCGTCGAGTTGCTGAAGGCTTGAGAAGTGTTCTGCGCCGTGGCCGTCAGAGGCAAGAACGCGCAGCAGAGAAGTAGGGCCCAGAGGTTCCGCATGTATGTTTTCTCCTACTGCGCGATGTGGATGGTGAGGGCCACGGTCTGCGTGGTGACGTTGGCTCCCGAGGTTGCCGTTGCCAGCACCGTCACGGTGGAGGTGCCTACGGGTGTCACATAGGGGCCGAAGCCTGCTCCACTACCGCAGCCGGACAGTCCTGCCGCAAAGGCCCCGGTCATCACCAGCAGCAGACAGAGTTGGAACCAGCGGTGTTGCGTCATCGAGAGTTTGCGTTTGCGCCCAAAGACCGCCAGTCCTGCCAGGCTCCCCGGCCACCAAAAGGACAGCGCAGAAAGGATCGGACTGAGCGGGCTTGGCATCGGTTTCGGGGGCGCTTCGGTCCGCCCTTGCTGTACGCTGGTCTCGATGGTGAGCCCCACATTCACCGGCTGGTTGTCTCCAGTCAGCTGGATGGGATTCTGCGCAAAGGCGCAGACCGCATTGGCCGGCAGGCCCTGGCAGCTGAACGTCACCGTGCCGGTATATCCCCCTGTCGGCGTCAGAGTTAGCTCGGCGGCGCCGGTCTGGCCCTGCGCGATGGTCAGCGAGGATGCGGAAGTAGTCACGCTGTAGGCAGCGGGCGGGGCAGCGTTCACAGTCACGCTGGCGCTGCCGGTCGAAGCCGCAAAGCTTGCAGCGCCGCCGTAGCCGGCCGTAACGACATCGGTTCCGACGGGCAGCGTTGTTGCCGTCAGCGTTGCGATGCCGGCGCTGAGGTTCGCTGTACCGAGTGACACGCCGCCGCTGGTAAACGTCACCGTCCCGGTCGGCGTGCCTGAGGAGGACGCCACCGTTGCCGTTAGCACGACGCTGCCGCCCGCTGGGATCGAGGTTGGATTCGACGTCACCGTCGTGGTCGTCCCGGCGATAGCGGGCACTGAAACCGTAACTATTACTGTTACTGGCGCGGAGGTCGAGGCCGCGTAGTTGGCGGTCCCGCCGTAGCTGGCGGTGAAGGATGGTTCGGCCCCGGCCGGCAGCGTGGAAGTGGTAAATGTCGCCACCCCCTGTGCATTCAACGCGCCGGTACCGATCGATGCCGCTCCGTTCAGGAAAGTCACCGTGCCGCTGGTCACTGGCGCCGTGCCCGACTTCACGGCCGCTGTAAAGGTCACGCTCTGCCCCGCAGTAATTGCGCTGGCCGAGCTTGTCAATGCCGTGGTCGTGCCCGCCGTCACCGTCAACGTTCCATTGCTGGCCGCCACGGTGTAGCCGGCCAGGTTGGTTCCCACTGCGGTCGGCACGATCGGATAGCTGCCCACTGGGCTCGAGGTTGTTGCCGTCGTGGTTCCGGAGATGATGAAGGTATCGCCGTTGACCGCGCCGGTATAGGTGCCGGTGAAGACCGGATTCGCCGCACCGTAGGCCCGCGTCGCATTCGCCGCTGTCACCATGAGCGTAGCTTTGTTGACCACAATCGTGTCCGACACCGGTGTTGCGGCCTGATAGTTCGTGTCTCCAGACTGGCTCGCCGCCACCACCACCGTGCCTGTGCCGGTGAAAGTCAGGATCGAACCGCTGACCGTCGCGGGACCGCCGGTTACGCTGTAGGCGACAGCGAGACCTGAGCTGGCCGTTGCCATCAAAGTCGCGGGAGCGGTGCCATAGGTCACCGGCGTGACTGGCTGCGGGAAGGTGATGGTCTGCGTGCCCTGGCTTCCCGTACCGCTCAGGTTGATTATCTGGGTCGCATTCGGATTGGCGTTCAAGCTGTTGTCGGTAATGCTGGCCGTTCCTGTCAGTGCGCCGCCGCGTGTCGGCGTAAAGCTCAACAACAGCGTGCAGGAACTGCCCGAGGCCAGCATTGCCGGGGATGACGCCGTATCCAGTTGCGGGCAGGTGGAACTATTGCTGAGACTGAAATTAGTGGAAATGCTGGGATTCAGCCCAGAGNNGTTGCCCCCGTCGGCGACATAAAGGTTCCCGCTCCCATCCAATACCACATCTCGTATATGGTTCCAGCCGCTGCCGATAGTTATCTGCCCTCCGGCCGGCGTCACCTTCTTGAGGTTATTGTTGGCGTAGTCGGTGATATAGAGGTTCCCACTGGGGTCTACCGCCACGCCTTCGGGATAGTTCCAGCCGTTGCCGACAAGCGTCTGCGTATAGCCGCCAGCGGACGGTGTCTCCTTCAACACGCGGCTGTTGTATGTATCGGTAATATAGACGTTCCCGCTTAAATCCACTGCCACGCCCCAGGGCAGGTGCAAACCGCCGACAACCACAGTCTGCGTGTAGCCGCTCGCGGTCACCGTCTCCTTCAGCACGCGGTTATTGCGGAAATCGACGATGTACAGGTTTCCGCTCCCGTCCACCACCGCATCTGTCGGGTTAAACAGACCGCTCACGGCCGTTGTCTGTGTGTAGTTGCCGCCGCCGGTTGGCGTCTCCTTGAATACGCTGTTCCTGTTGGTATCGGCGACATAGACATTCCCGGCAGCATCCACCGCTACACTGTAGGCACCGCCCCAGCCGCTGCCGATCGTCGTCTGCGCATAGCTGCCGCTCCCGGCCGGCGTCTCCCTCAACACGCGGGCGTTTGCTGTATCGGCAATAAAGATGTTGCCGCTTCCATCGATCGCTATGCCAAAGGGCTGGTTCAAGGCGGCACTGGCGCCAAAGATCGTCGTCTGCGCTGGAGGCCCAAAGGCCACTTGCGGCCCGGCGCCGGCGCCGGAAAGACCCACGGTGCCGAGGATTGTTGTGCCGCTGCTGTATAGGGTCAGCTCTCCGGTGCGGAGGCCTGGATACTGTGGGTTGAAGGTAATCGGCACGGTGCAGATGGTGTCCACCGGGTTGCTGGTGATCCCATCCATCACGCAGTCACTGACCGTGCCAACGGTGAACTCCTGCGCGCCGTTCTGCGCCATCGGCACAGTGACGGTGCTGATCGGGCTGGCCGCGGTCAACTGCGCAAAAATATTCTGCGCGGCGGAGGTCGCGCCCACAGCTGTCGTGGGCGAGGTCACGCTAGTGCTCACTTTCCGGATGCGATGGTTGTCCTGATCCGCGATATAGAGACTGCGCGTGCTGTCCACCGCCAAGCCGGTGGGATAGTGGAATTCCGCGCTGGCCGCCGCCGCTCCATCGCCACGGTAACCTTGCGTCCCACTGCCCGCTACGGTACTGATATCTCCCGCGGTATCTACCTTTCGGATGCGATTGTTGGACTCATCCCCGATGTACAGCTGCCCCGCACTATCCACCGCCACGCTACTGGGACCGTTCAACTCGGCGCTGGTGGCCGGGGCTCCATCGCCACTGTAACTTCCGGTCCCATTGCCTGCCGCCGTACTGATATTTCCCGAGGTATCCACTTTACGGATGCGGTTGTTGCCGGCGTCCGCGATGTAGATATTCCCCGCACTATCCACCGCTACGCCAGATGGACTGCTGAGTTCCGCGCTGGTCGCCGCCGCTCCATCGCCGCTATAACCTGGGGTCCCGTTGCCTGCTACCGTACTGATATTTCCCGAGGTATCCACCTTGCGGATGCGCTGGTTGCTACGGTCCGCGATGTAGATGTTCCCCGCACTGTCCACCACCACGCCATAGGGGCTGTTGATTTCCGCGCTGGTCGCCGCCGCTCTATCGCCACTGTACCCTCCGCTCCCATTGCCCGCTACCGTGCTGATGATTCCCGAGGTATCCACCTTGCGGATGCGGTTGTTGCCATTGTCCGCGAGGTAGATATTCCCCGCGCCGTCCACCGTCACGGCAGTGGGACTGCGGAGTTCCGCGCTGGTCGCTGCCGCTCCATCTCCGCTGTAGCCTCCGGTCCCATTGCCCACTACCGTGCTGATATTTCCCGAGGTATCCACCT
>PLZN01000104.1 GCA_003152195.1 Acidobacteriaceae bacterium | reverse complement strand
ACCCACTGAAGCCACATCCTGCTAGGGCTGCGAGAGCAATCGCTATGAGGGCCACACCCAAGAGTAACCTTAAATTAGACGCGGCCAGCAGCTCTCGTTTGCCCAAGCGAATCCCCGCGATTGCGTACAATTGCTGTTACATAAGTTTGTAGGGGAATGGCCGGAATTGAAAGACGAAAGTCATACCGTTAGGTGACTAAAGTTACGGAATAGGGTTAACGGGGCGGTCCTAGCATGAAGTTGCAATGAAGTACCGTCTAAAGGCGTCCAGGCAGCTCCGCCCCAGTCAGCAGAGTCTTCTCCTCCACGGAGAATTGAGAATAGCCCTTCTCCCTTCCCGTTTCGTTCGCGCTCGCCTCGCCCCCCTTCTTCCCTAGAGTCACCATCCTCTGACAATTCTCGACCNNACCAAAAGTGAAAATGCTCTAGAACCACCATCCTCTGACAATTCTCGACCGTTTCGGGACCCGGAAATAATCCACCATTCCGGAACGGGAACCAGATTTCCTCAGACCAGATATTTCCAGCAAATCACCATAACGAAGGAGTAATCTCTGCCTCCAAGGTAACCCAAATTCAGGTTACTTCCGGTTATTACGAGCCGTGAATTTTGGGATATTCTGCCTGAACGAGAGGCAACATGACAGGGACTTAACTCGGAGCCTGCGGCGCCGTGGACCGCAAAGAGCAAAGAGAACGCAAACCGAAATGGTTCAAGGTTTGAAGTGCCCGGAGAAACAACCGCACAGGAATCGTGCGAACCTGCATGGACCGAAGGCCTTGACTTGGGCACTGCGTTGTATCTCGAAATTCTCCTTCTGCGACGATGCAATCCGGTCACTCATGAATCAAACCTGCCCCATCGAGTTCAGCGGCCAGGCTTGGGAGCCCAAGTGGGCCCACAGCCTTTGTGAAGATTTGAGTGATGGATGCTATCCCTACGGACGGGACAGTGCATCATAAGTGGGGCTCTCTGCTGGGCCCGACATTGCGGATCTAAGGTTTTAGCCGGATAGATATGTCGCCAGCACACAAGGTGGACAATTCCTGAAGGCAAAGCCTGTGGTATGCTGTGTTAATCTGCTGGCGGTCACGAAAAGTCACAGCCTCGATCCTGCGTTAACCTGGGTGTTCGCCACTCCTTTACTTTGATAGTAGACCTGCGCGGCCGCTGGGGCGCAGGGCGTCCCCGACCGCTTTTCTCTGCGATTTGTTCGTAAATACCGTGAACCCCTGCGAGACCCAACTGCGCGTTCCATGCCGAGGCCCTGACATCATCAGCCCGCTCTTCGAAGAGGAAATCAATGTTTAGGCTGAGCTTCTGGTGATGGATTAAAGAGCGCTCGACGAAGAGCAAGATTTCCACAGCATTCTCTGGTTCGATTTGTGGTAGCTGTGGCAAAGAAGCTGGTAGGCAAATGATGGTCCTAGATTATTACAAGCTGCAGGAACAACCTTTTGGAGTTACACCCGATTCCCGATATCTGTTTCTAAACCCTACGCACAAGGAAGCGCTCACCTCTCTCATTTACGGGATTGAGGCGGGGTGCGGGTTTGTCGCGCTGATCGCAACGCCAGGGTTGGGAAAGACCACTTTGCTCTTTCAAATACTGGACCTTCTTCGGGATAAGGCCCGAATTGTCTTTCTGTTCCAAACCATAAGTACTCCGTTGGATCTTCTGCGGGCGCTCCTCTCCGGTCTCGGCGTGCGTGAAATGCCGGGAAACCTGGTCGAAATGCAACTGAAGCTGAAGGATCTTCTCACGGAACAATACAGCATGGGGAAGCGCGTTGTGCTGGTCATCGATGAGGCGCAGAACCTGGACGATTCCGTGCTCGAGCTGGTGCGAATGCTGTCGAACTTCGAGACCGCGCGCGATAAATTGATTCAGATCATTCTCTCCGGACAGCCGCACCTGGCAGAGAACATAGGCTCGCCAGAGCTTTTACAACTACGGCAGCGAGTCTCAATATTTGCTCGTCTGCGGCCCTTCTCTCCGGAAGAGACGGCGCTCTACATAACTCACAGACTGCAGACAGCCGGATGTGCCTCCGATATGCCTGTGTTTACCAAGGACGCGGTTGCGCTCATCGCCCAATGCAGCGAGGGCATTCCGCGTAACATCAACAATCTCTGCTTCAATGCATTGTCGCTGGGATGTGCTTTGCAGCAGAAACCAATCGATCGCTATGTCATTCGCGAGGTCGTTGGTGACCTTGATCTTGGGCGGTGGCGGAAGAAGAACTCTGTCGCGCCGGAGCCGGAGGAGAAAACTGCTGCAAACGCCCCTGCATTTCTTTCCGCTGCAAACACACCCTCTGTGTTTGCAGGCTGGCTCCCGAAAGTTGCTGTTGCCATCGTGGTCCTGCTCGCAGTGAGCGGGGCGCTCTTCGAGGGCTATCGATGGCTGGCCCGACCGGTCGCAGCGCAGCCAGCTGTGATGGCCTCTCAGCAGCCGGACCCAGGGGCCTCAGTGCAGCCGGCGCCGGCCGTGCAACCGAATACGGTGGCCTCTGCGCCGCCGGATTCCCAGGCCGCCGTGCTACCGGATCCAGCCCCCACCGTGCAGGCGAATCGCCCGGTCCCGACGGCCGTCTCCGGAACTCCGTCTTCATCCACTGCAGATCGAACTCCGCAGCCAACGGATTCCGCGGACACCGTTCTCGTGACGCCAGGGCGGACCTTGCTCGGCATTTGTGTTGAAAAATTTGGAACTTGCACCCCGGAAATACTGCAACAGATTCATGAGCTCAACCCTTCGCTGAGCAATCCTGACCATATTGAGACTGGTCAGAAAATTCGCATCCCGGTTTTGGCTGCCCAGTCAAGTGGCGTGGGGCAGGCCCAGTAAGACTCCATCCACCGAAAAGGCCACGCTTAAGTAGGTAGTTCGTTTTGCACGCCTTCAGGCGGCGGACCTGGGGTCACGCCCGGACAGTACCTGCCGCCGATACGTGCCGATGCTTCGCTTCCTCCCTTCCTCCTTTCGTTCGCGCTCGCCCGCCCCTTAAAGCATTTTCACTTTTACTCTGAGTAAGAGAGGGTGGTTATGTGCGGCCGTTCATTGAGGAACGGCTGCGCGAAGCCCAGTTTCTCCCATTACACCAAAAGTGAAAATGCTCTAGAACGACCATCCTCTGACAATTTTCGACCGTTTCGGGATTCGGGATGGTCAACCATTCCCGAATGGGCATCAGATTTCCTCTGACAAGAAATTTTCCGCGAACAACCATAACGAAGGAGTAATCTCTGCCTCTAAGGTAACTCGAATTCAGGTTACTTCCGGTTATTACGAGCCTTGAATTTTGGGATATTCTGCCTGAACGAGAGGCAACATGAGCATTGCACTTATTACCGGTTCGGCTGGCCTGATTGGTTCGGAAGCAACCTCGTTTTTCGCCAATCTTGGCATGGATGTCGTCGGCATCGACAATGACATGCGCAGCCACTTTTTCGGTGCGGAAGCATCCACCGCATGGAATCAGCAGCGCTTGAAATCGGAGCTGGGCTCAACCTACCGCCACTCCAACTTCGACATCAGGGATACGGATCGCATCAACCGGCTCTTTGCGCATCTGGGCACCGACATCGCGCTGGTGATCCATACCGCCGCGCAGCCCTCCCATGACTGGGCCGCCCGGGATCCGCATATGGATTTCTCGGTCAACGCACTCGGAACCCTGAATTTGCTGGAGGCGACGCGGAAGTTTTGCCCCGATGCCCCGTTCATCTTCACCTCCACCAACAAGGTCTATGGAGATACGCCCAACCGCCTGCCCCTGATCGAGCTCGATACACGCTGGGAGATCGATCCCACCCACGAGTATAGGGAAGGGATCGATGAGCGGATGTCCATCGACCAGACGCTGCACAGCCTCTTCGGCGCCTCCAAGGTGGCAGCCGATGTCCTGGTGCAGGAGTACGGCAAGTACTTCGGCATGAAGACCGCCTGTTTCCGCGGCGGTTGTCTGACCGGACCGAATCACAGCGGCGCGCAATTGCATGGCTTTCTGGCTTACCTCATGCGCTGCACCGTCACTGGGCGGCCGTATACCGTCTTCGGATACCAGGGCAAACAGGTGCGGGACAACATTCACAGCGCAGACCTGATCCATTGCTTCCACGAATTCTTCCAGAACCCGCGCAGCGGTGAGGTCTACAACATCGGTGGCGGCCGCTTCAGCAATGCTTCGATGATGGAGTCGATCGAGATCTGCGAACAGGTTTCGGGAAGAAAGCTCAACCACACGTACAAGGAAGAGAGCCGCACCGGAGACCATATCTGGTGGATCAGCGACACCAGCAAGTTTTCGCAGCATTACCCGGCCTGGAAGCAGCGCTATAACGTAAAAGCGATCCTGCAGCAGATCTTCGAAAACAGCATGGATCGTTGGGCGGCGGCGGTCGTATGATCGACCGCGGCAAGAGAAATCTTCTGGGGGTGGCCATCAGCGCGGTTGATTACGAGTACGCGGTGGCCAAAATTATTGACGCCGCACGCAGTGGCCGCCGCTATGCAACCACTGCACTCGCGGTACACGGCGTCATCACCGGGGCCCTGGATCGCGCTCATCGCTATCGCTTGAACACCTTTGACCTGGTCACGCCGGATGGGCAGCCGGTGCGGTGGGCATTGAACCTGCTGTATGGAACCAAGCTGCAAGACCGCGTCTATGGGCCGACCATGACGCTCAAGGTCTGCAGGGAAGCCGCGTTGCAATCCATTCCCGTCTACTTCTATGGCAGCAGCCAGCAGGTGCTCGACCAACTCTGTGCGCGCCTGCCCGAGATCTGTCCCGGCCTGAAGATCGCAGGGGCAAACCCGTCCGAGTTCCGGCACCTGTCGGCGGAGGAGCAGACGCTTGCCGCGGATCGGATCCGCAGTTCGGGAGCGCAGATTCTCTTTGTCGGACTCGGCTGCCCGCGGCAGGAGGTCTTTACCTACGAGATGAGCAAGCACCTCTCGATGCCCATGCTGGCCGTCGGCGCCGCCTTCGACTACCACGCCGGCCTACTGCAGGAGCCGCCAGCCGTGGTCCAGCAGTTTGGTTTGCAGTGGCTCTACCGTCTTGTCCAGGAACCTGGACGTCTCTGGCGGCGTTACCTTTATACCAACAGCCAGTTCGTCGGTTTGTTCCTTGCCCAGTGGCTTCGCCTCTGGCGCCCCGAGCTGAAGGATTGTGATCCGCCCATGGCGGAGGTTCGTTTCGGCTGAGGCAGTTGCGGCCTGACAGGCGATGGGCCATGCACGGGCTCTTCCTGTCCCAGGGAGAGCCCGTGCATTTTGGTCACGTGGTGGCTACACGAAAGTCACGCGCTCAAGAGACCAAAGTTGCCTTGCCGCAGTTACCAAAAGTCTATTGACCTCGTCACAAACTCCACGGTAACGTGATACTAGTTCCGTAAGCAACTCGTTCTCAGGTTACGACAGATCATATCCTTGGCCGCAGAACGTCAAGCTTGCGCCAAGCCAAGGTGTCCCCGGTTACTGCGAGCAGTGAAGTCACGCTGCCGCCCCCTCCAGCTCTTCAATCAGGACACAGCATGGGCTTGAACAGCTCGGCTCTATCCCTTTCTCCCTCGGCTCGGCGAACTCGCGTCATCGTTGCGGATCCCTACCCGGTCATCGTGCATGGGGTGCGGAAGATGCTGGAGGATGAGCCCCGGTTCCAAGTAGTGGCGGAAGCCTCCACTATGCCGTCTTTCCGGAAAAAGGTTATCGCGAAAGCGCCTGAGGTGGCGTTGGTCGATTGGTCCATGGCATCCCAGGACCTCGCGGCCACCACGGAGCTGCTGCAATCTGACCTTCATTCGACTTCCGTCATCTTTTTGACCGTCTCGGAGAATTCGCAGGAGAAGCGGGAGATGGTCAAGTTGGGAGCTCACGGGTTCCTCAGTAAGTGGACCTCCGCGCGCAAGCTCCAGACAGCTGTTTTCAAAGCGGACGAGAGACGCCTGGCGCTTGTGAGTTCAGCGGCGGAAGCAGGGCTCGCTGACGGCCTCGGGGCGCCATCGAGCACAGACTCGGAGCCGCAACGCATCCAGCGGCTGACCCACAGAGAGCGTCAGCTCCTTCCGCTGGTGTGCAGCGGCCTGAAAAACAAGGAGATTGCTCTTCAGCTGGGTGTCGCAGAAACCACAGTGTGGCACCACCTTACGTCTATCTTTACCAAGCTACAGGTGAATGATCGCCTTGGGGTGGCAACCTTCGTATACCGTCACCACCTGGTGCCTTCGGACGACGAGTCAGTCAGCATTCCTGGTGGGTCAGCCAACGTAGCGGGTCATACCGCACCACCCCGCAGCCCAGACCATGTGGGTGCAACAAGCCTGAAAGCCTTGGAGCCGTTGCGATCACGGACGCTCAAGCACCCGCCTGCGGCGCATTGGACCGGCAACGAGCAGAGAACGCAGCCTGCATGGTTCAACGCCCGGAGCAACGGCTGAGAGTCTAGAGCACACAGTTACGGTGTGGGCTGTGTCTCATGGACTTGAGTTGAGTATCACATTTTATCTCGAACGCCCTCCAATCCAGCAACTCTGCAATCCCCTCCCTCCACAGGCGTATACTACCGGTCGTCCCAGGAAGGGCTGACCATGACCGATTCATCCATTTCATCCATCACCCGGCGCCAATTTATTTCCATCGCTGCGGCGGCAACGGCGGCTGCCGCCCTGCCGGCGGGTGATTTTGCTCTCGGTCAATCCAGCACAGATGCGGTCCCACAGGCCGCCTCTTCTCACGCCGGCCTTGATCCGGACTGGACGGACGCCGGCATTATCGCCACCCGCAATTCACCCTACGCCAAGCTAAAGAGCGTCCCTGTCCGGGCAGTGACCATTACCCCCGGCTTCTGGTCGAAGCGTCGCCAGACAAATGTGGAATCGAGCATTCCCAGCATGCGTGTGGAACTGATCGACCACGGGCGCATGGACAACTTCCTTCGTCTGGAGGGAAAGTCGGCCGCTCCCCAGCGCGGCCCGGTTTACTCAGATTCCGACATTTACAAATGGGTGGAGGCGGTCGGGTTTGCCCTTCAGTCCGGGCCGCTTCCGGAGTTGCGCGCCCCCACGGAAGAGATGATTCGCCAGGTGGTTGCCGCGCAGGAGCCAAGCGGCTATCTGAATACCTACTACGTGGAGAGCAGGCAAAGCGATCGCATGCTCGCAAAGACGCAGACCACCGGCCACGAGCTGTACTGCATCGGCCATCTCCTGCAAGGTGGGATCGCCTACTATCGCGCGACCGGCGACCCAACGCTGCTCGACGCGGGTGTTCGCTTCGTCGATAACTTTCTGTTACCGGGTTACGGGCCCGCTGCCAACCAGGGTCCCATCGTGGCCGGCCATCCCGAGATAGAGATGTCTCTGATTGAGCTTTATCGCACCACCGGAAACAAGCGCTATCTCGACCTGGCCGGCTACATTCTTCAGGGAGATCCCCGTATTCCTCTCCTGGAACGGCAGATTGTTTACATGTTCTGCGGAGTGCCCTTTACCTCAAGAACCAAACTGGAAGGCCATGCGGTACGCGCCATGTATGCATGTTGCGGTGCAACTGACTATTACCTGGAAACCGGCGACCCGGCTTACTGGAAGACACTGAACCGCCTGTGGGACGATCTGTCCGAGCATCAGCTCTACGTAACCGGCGGAGTGGGAGCGCGCAGCGATGGCGAGGCATTCGGCAATGCTTACGAGCTGCCTAACGAGCGTGCCTATGGCGAGAGTTGCGCCGCGATCGGGAACATGATGTGGAATTGGCGCATGTTGTCCGCCAGTGGAGAAGCGAAGTTTACCGATGTTATGGAGCGCGCGCTGTACAACGGCATCAACTCCGGCATGTCGCTGGATGGCAAACTCTATTGCTATCGCAACCCGCTGGCCTATGATCCCTCGAGCGGGGATAAAATCCGCAATCCCTGGTACGACACTACCTGCTGCCCTCCCAACCTCGAACGTACCTTCGCGTCGCTGCCGGGCTACTTCTACAGCACCTCGCCGGAAGGCGTCTACGTCCACTTCTATGACAATTCCGAGATGCACTGGCAATTGGAGAACGGCGCCAAGCTGACCTTAACGCAAACCACGCAGTATCCGTGGGAGGGTACGGTGCATCTCGCAGTCACGCCGGCTTCGCCGGAAGAGTTCACCTTGTTCGTGCGCATTCCAGGGTGGTCGAAGCGAAATACCGTCAAGGTAAATGGCAGGGAAGTCGCAGGCATCATGCCGGGGCAGTACCTGCCGCTCAAGCGCAAGTGGTCCGCGGGTGACGCGGTGGAGCTCACATTTGATATGGAGCCGCAAGCATTGCATGCCAATCTTGCGGTGACCGACGACCGCGGCCGCATTGCGTTCCAGCGCGGCCCTATTGTCTATTGCATGGAGCAGCTCGATCAAGCCGTGGCCGCTACGGACACCGAAGGCTTTCCACGCTACACTGCGCAACTTGCAGGAACAAAGGCAACTCCTTATCAGCCCGCCTTGCTGGAGGGTGTCGTCGTGTTAGAGCATCCTGGCGCGTGGCTCCCACCGGAGCAAAGCGCCCTTTACCAGGCCGCGTTGCCGAGCCGGCAAGCTGCTCATGAGACCACACTGCGCCTCATTCCTTACTATGCCTGGTCGAATCGTCAACCATCCGCGATGCAGGTGTGGATACCCTACCGGCAGGCCTAGGCGCCTGTCGTCTCCTGCGCGACCGCCGCGGGCGCGCCTACCGCGGGCGCGCCTGAGCTAAAATACTCTGTGGGCGCAAAAGAGTGCTCAGTGCAGTTCTCCTGTCGGTGTACAGCGGAGAAAGCCATCAAAATCAAAAATTTAACGCAAGCGATTGCAGGAGATGCAGCATGTCTTTAAGGATTAATGACACAGCTCCCGACTTTACTGCCGAAACGACCCAGGGCACCATCCACTTTCATGAGTGGATCGGCGATGGTTGGGCGATTCTGTTTTCTCACCCCAAGGACTTTACCCCGGTCTGCACCACGGAACTCGGAAGCGTGGCCGGGCTCCATCACGAATTCCAGAAGCGCAACACCAAGGTGATTGGGCTGAGCGTGGATCCGGTGAGCAGTCACGGGAAGTGGGCGGTGGATATCGAAGAGACCGGCGGCTTCAAGGTGAACTACCCGATGATCGGCGATACCGAGCTCAAGGTTGCCAAGCTGTACGATATGTTGCCCGCCGATTCAGGAGAGACTTCTGAAGGCCGTACGGCTGCGAACAATGCCACCGTCCGCACCGTTTTCATCATCGGTCCCGACAAGAAGATCAAGCTGCACTTGAGCTATCCAATGACCACGGGCCGCAACTTTCCGGAATTATTGCGGGTCATCGATTCCATGCAGCTCACAGCCAAGCACAAGGTTGCGACCCCGGCGGATTGGAAGCCAGGCGACGATGTCATCATCCTGCCTTCTGTTTCCGACGACGAAGCCAGGCTGAAATACGCTGACGGCTGGAAATCACCCAAGCCTTATATCCGTTTCGTTCAGCAGCCGGAATAACCTGGCCCCACGCACAGGAAAATGCCCTCCCACGACTACCGGCCATTCGACGAATGGCCGGTAGCTGTTTGCGGCCGCGGACTACTGCGTAGTGATCCGAAACGAATAGGTGCCCGCGGGCAGCTCATAAGTGGAGCTTCCCTCGGTGCTACTCACCAAACGAAGCTTCTTACTTCTTGTCAAAGCTTCTCCGTCCAGCGTGAACTTATCCCGCTCGCTTGCCGGCAGTGGCATTTGCGCCGTGGTGTTGGGGGGAACCGTGACCAACCAGCTAACCGCATTACCCTTCATCGACCAGGCAGAACGTATCTCGCCATAAGAAGAGTGGTAGCGGAAGTCAAGACTTCCCAGGCGGGCATCGAAGTTGGGATGGAGATAGACGGTGTGGAAGCCTGCGTCTGAAGGCAGGGCGTCGATACCGGCCGCATAGCGGTAGATCCAATCGGCCACTGCGCCATAGGCGTAATGGTTATAGGAATTCATGCTGGGGTCGCCACGCATCTGATCGCCATTCCAGCGCTCCCACATGGTGGTGGCGCCATGCCCTACCAGATACCCCCACGAGGGATACTCCGTGTTGAGCAGCAGGCGATAAGCGACATCGCTGTGCCCGGTATCAACCAGTACCGCTAACAGATAGGGCGTACCCAGAAATCCGGTTGCCAGGCGCCCATGGTTGCCCTCGATCTTGGCAACAAGCTTGTCGGCTGCCGCCTCACGAAGCGAATCAGGCAGCAGCTTCATGTTCAGCGCCAGCACATAGCCGGTTTGTGTATCACCCCCGTTGCTCTTGGCTTGGGGATTGTTGATCTGCCCGAAGGGTGAAGGACCGTTATCGGCCCCGGCGATAAACCCATCGCCATGAACAAACCCGCTGTCGAAGGCGGTCTTGATCTTGGCGAATAGACCGGCATACTTCGCTTCATCCTGGGTCTTGCCGAGAGCATGCGCCATCTGCTGCATGAGCGTGACATCGTAAGCCCAATAGGCAGTGGCCACCAGCGGCTCGAGCGTGGGCCCTTCCGGAGAGAGCCAATCCCCAAAGGGTATGCCGTAGCCCTTCTTCCATAAGTAGTCGGGATTGGCCGCCTGAATCGCCGACAGATACTTCTCCATTGCGTCCCAGTTTTGCTCCAGCACCCGCGTGTCTCCGGATTGCAGCCATGCCGTCCAGGGAATGATGACGCCCGCGTCGCTCCAGCCGGCGCCGAAGCCGGGATTCGGCGTATCCGTACCCGGAGCGAAGATGCCGTACATCGGCGTGCCGACCTGGGTTCCTCTTATATCTTGCGCAAATTTCTTGGAAAACTGCGTCAGGTCCATGTTGTAGGACGCCGTTCGCCAGAAGACCTGCGCGTCCGCGGTCCAGCCCAGACGCTCATCACGCTGCGGGCAATCCGTGGGCACACCGACGAAGTTGGAGCGCTGCCCCCAGAGGATGTTGCTCCAGAGCTGATTGATCATCGGGCTGCCGGAGTGCAGTTGTACGTTGAAGGGCGCATCGGTGTATATGGCCACCGCTTTCACGGTCGTAAGGGCAGGCTTATCGGGCAGCCCGGTCACTTCAACATAACGGAAGCCGTGAAAGGTGAAGTCCGGCTGGAACTCCTCCAGGCCTTTGCCGGAAAGAATATAGTGGTCGGTCGCTTTCGCCGTGCGCAGGTTATCGACATACAGGGTGCCGTCAGGATTCAGCACTTCCGCGAAGCGCAACTGAACGTCAGTACCGGCGGGACCACGGGCCCGCAGCCGCGCGACTCCAGCCAGGTTCTGGCGGAAGTCGTAGATATAGATTCCCGGCTTGGGATTGGTGATGGCTCCCGCGGTGAGAGTCTGTTGGGCGCGTATGGGCTGGAAGGACTGCGGAACAATCTCCGGTTCTAACGGCTTGATCAGATCGACCGGCTTCCAATGTGCATCGGAAAAGGCGGCCGTATCCCAACCGGCCTGTTCCTTTCTCGCGTCGTAGTTTTCGCCGTCGTAAATCTCCGCCTGAGAAATCGGAGAGATGTCGGCTCTCCATGAAGCGTCGGTGGCGATCCACTCGATCGAGCCATCCGCATGCTCGATGCGAAGCTGCGCCTTCAACGCCGGCGGAGTGTCTCCGTAGTTGTATCCCTGGCGGAACCACATCAGGGGCGTGGTGTACCAGCCGGGCGCAAGCCATGCCGCAATCGCGTTTTGCCCGGTCTTCAATTGCTGGGTGACGTCGTACGCCTGGTAGGGAACGTGGGTGCGGAAATCATCCCATCCTGGAGACAGAATTTGATCGCCGACGCGCGCGCCATTGATTTGGAACCGATAGGCGCCCAGCGCGGTCGCATAAAGACGCGCAGAGGTCACTGGCTTGCTTATGGCGAAGCTGTGGCGAAGTAACTTCACCGGCCCGGTCTGCCAGGGATTCCCCAAAGCCCCCGTGCTCATGGGCGATGCCGGGGGTACATAGGCAATCGCACTCTGCCAGGCAGAATCGCCGTACTCCGGGCTATACCAACTCTGCTTCGCATTGAGGGCGGCTTTCCACTCCTTGCCGCTTGCCCAGACCTTGACGGAGCCATCCATCATCTCGACATAGAGACAAGCGCTCATCGGCGTGCGGATGGTCTCCGATGCCGCCATGCCGTTCGCCGCGGGCGTTCCGTATAAGGTGACCCCGACGGCCAGCAGGTTTTCACCAGCGCGCAGCTCCGGGGTGACATCCTGGCGCAGGTAGGTCTTCCATGGCGCCTGTTTCCATGGCGGCAGTGGCACGGTCTCCAGCACCTGCTTGCCATTTACCCATGCGGCAGCCGAATCCTCGCCGGTAACGAAGAGGTCCGCGCGTTTCACCGGGCCGGCGAGATGGAACCCCAAGCGAAAATCGTGCTGAGTGTCGCCGCTCCCATGGTCAGCGCTGTCCGTAGCGCTGTCAGCATTGGTTATCCATGTGGCGCCGGATTCACGCACCGCGCGGTGCTCCGGGTCTTCGTAGCCGATCCACTGGGCTTTCCAGTTTTCTTTGAGCAATCCTGTTTCCCACCAGCTCACGCCGCTCGCCGGGTAGGGCTTTCCATCCTTGTCCCAAAGCTCTACGCGCCAGTAGTAGCGTGTCGTAGCGGCCAGCTCCGGACCGCCATACACCACCCCAAAAGACTTGTCCGAAGCAATACGGCCACTGTCCCACACATCCGGCTTGCCACCGGCCAACAGTGCAGACCTCGTTGCCACCTCGATCCTGTAGGCCGTCTGCCGTGCAGCAAAGCCGGCATCCTGAAGCTGCCAGGAAAGCATCGGTTGGGGGGAATCGATGCCCAGAGGATGATCAAGCGAGTCACAAGCAAGATGGTCCGGCTTTCCCGCGGACGATGCCGCGAAGGCGCACGGGATACAGTCTGTAACGGCAAGCCCGGCAATGACCATGACCAAAGCCCGGAGCACCGCGCGGGTGAGTTTTGTTGCTGCATTGGCTGGGTTTATTTGAGCAGCGCGTTCGATGCCGGGAGAGCATTTCGGCCTGGTTTTCATTCGGCTTAAACTATCTGGTCGATGGGGCGGGAATGTCAATAGGAAACCGCTACACCCTTCGAATCGAGCGTCTGAAGTTCTGGTGCCGGCCGCTCTCTAGCGCGGCCCGATAACCCTGACAGTTCGGGGCGCGCTCGATGTGCAACCCATCAGTATCGTTCGTTTCCAGAACAAGCCGTTTGCATGGCAATCCGTCTCATCAGGAAAGGCGGAATGTCTAATTGGGAACTGTTGCTCTATTGCGATCATTATGTATGATGGGTGCCGTTCGGCAGCGCTCACAAATGCGGCACTCACTAACCCTCGTCAGTCTACAGATTGGAGAAAGACCTTGATCCCTCCATACGCTTGTTTGCGGAAGGCATGCCTCGGCGCCCGTAGAGTTGTCTCGCGCTCTATCCTCCCGGCGGCTCTTTGCGCCGGTTCCATTGCTCTGGCGCAATCCAAGAGTACCCCGAATGTAATCACGCTCGACTGGAACAAGACCATCATCGTGTCCAAGTCCACGCCGACCTTGCAGATTGTTGTCAACCCCATGTTGCGCTCCGGCTCTCCCATCCACGATGCCGCTTACCAGGCGGTCAAGCAGCTGGGTGCTGACTACGTCCGCTATGTTCCATGGCTACCCTATCCCAGGCTGGGGGTCGCTGAGCTCGAACCACCGACCAAGGAAAAGACCTCCTGGGATTTCTCCCTTATCGATCCCATGACCAAGGATTTTCTCGCGGCGACCGAAGGTCACAGCACGGTGATGAACTTCAGCACCATTCCCAGTTGGCTATTCAAGACGGATAAGCCCGTCACCTATCCGGCCGATCCTGATCAGGTGTACTGGGAATACACGCAGGGGACAGAGCTGAAGGATCCCACAGGCGCAGACCTGGGCGATTACTACGCTCGGCTGGTGAGTTGGTACACCAAGGGCGGCTTTACCGACGAGAACGGCAAGCAGCACTCTTCGGGCTATCACTACAGCTTTCCCATCTGGGAAGTGCTCAACGAGGTGGAGTTCGAGCACAAGACCACTCCGGAGCAATATACTTCGCGGTACGACGCGATCGTCAGCGCCATCCACAACGTGAGCCCGGAAACAAAGTTCATGGGTCTGGCATTGGCTGAACCTTCGGCCGATCCTCGCTATTTTGAATATTTTCTCAACCCCGCCAACCACAAACCAGGAATCCCGCTCGATTACATTTCCTATCATTTTTACGCCAGCCCGTCTGCGGATCAGGACATCAACGACTGGCAGTTCACCTTCTTTGATCAGGCAGATCGCTTCCTGGCCACCGTGAGGTACATCGATGCCATCCGCCAGCGTCTCTCTCCCCAGACCAAGACCGATACGGATGAGCTTGGGGTTATTCTTACCTCCGACGAGGCCGAGATCGCGGATGGGAAAGCTCATCCAGACCAAATTCCAAACCTGTATTGGAATGCGGCGGGCGCCCTGTACGCATACCTTTACGGCACACTGGCAAAGCAGGGCATTGATGTGATCGGCGAGTCGCAACTCGTGGGTTATCCCTCGCAGTTTCCAAGTGTAACCATGATTGACTGGAAGAATGGAAAGCCCAACGCTCGTTATTGGGTGCTGAGTTTGTTGAAGGATAACTTCCACGCCGGAGACAAGCTGGTCGAAACCACCGTCTCGTCCCATAGCGACATCGCGGCCCAGGGCTTCGTCACCCCCACGGGCAAGAAGCTCCTGCTGATCAACAAGAGAAAGCGGGTAATCGACGTCACCTTGCCGGATGGCGCGCAGAGCGCGAATCTCTCGACGGTCGACGAAGCGAGCGGCGAAGGCGCGGCACGCTCCTCAAAACAGCAAGGGACTCATCTGGATCTGGCCCCCTTCGGGGTCGTTGTCGTCAGCTTCCCATAAAAGCCCAGTTCCGATGCGACAAGCGAGACTCCGAGAGCGCGTTTGTGCGTTTCCCGCCCTATTCCGGCGGCGATGCAAGACCTCCTATTGATGGCGACGACGCTATATGTTTACATTCCAATAGAGGACAGCGCATCTTGACGAAAGCGAAGATTAGCCGGCTCTATCTGATCCCGATTCTGTCCAAGGCCATGGACATTCTCGAACTGCTCGAAACGGAGAAGAAGGCCCTTACTCTTGAAGACATCTTCCAGCGGGTTAATATTTCCAAGACCAGCGTCTATCGCATCCTCAAGACCTTTGTACATCGCGGCTACCTGGCCCAATCTCAGGACGGACGCTATCGCGCGGCCGCCCGTCCTAAGAAAGTCCGCTTCGGCTTTGCCAGCCAAAGCGCTTCCATGCCGTTTTCAGAGGCCGTAACCGCCAGCCTGCGCAGCGCCGCAACCAATTCCGGTATCGAGTTGGTGGTGATCGATAACAAGTACGATCCGGAGGTTGCTTTGCGTAATGCGGAGGAATTCGTCGGCAAAGGTGTGGATCTGGTGATCGAGTTTCAGATCGACGAACATGTTGCGCCATTGATCGGACATACGCTTTCCAGCGCGGGAATTCCCCTCATCGCCATCGACATTCCGCACCCTCACGCCACCTATTTTGGAGTCGATAATTTTCAGGTTGGCTTCGAGGCCGGCGAGCTTCTCGCGCAACATGCAATCGATCGATGGAAAGGCAAACCGGACTGGATTGTTGGCCTGGACATTGCCGAAGCCGGATCCTTCGTGCAGAGCAGGATCACCGGGGTCTTTCAAGGAGTTCGCTCGCGTTTGCCGCATATTTCCTCGGATCGCTTGATGAGGCTGGAAGGCGGCGGATTGAGGCAGCGCAGCTACCAGGTGACGGCAGCGTTTCTGCGCAATCATAAGAAGCAGCGAATCCTCATCGCTGCGGCGACCGATACCAGCGTGCTTGGCGCCCTGCAGGCGGTGCGCGAGGCGGGCGCGGAAAAAAATGTCGCCGCGGTGGGTCAGGATTGCATCCCGGAAGTGCTGGAAGAGATGCGGTCTGGCGGAGACTGTCTCATCGGATCCGTTTCCCATGAAGCGCACACTTATGGTCCGCGCCTGATCCAGTTGGGGCTTGCGATGCTGAGAGGAAGCGCCGTTCCGCCTTACAACTTTGTGCACCACAAGCTGGTAACGCCTGCCAGTTTGAAGTAATGAAAGCATTCGCTTTTAGCGATGTGGCAAACCTGACTAAGGTCCAACCGTTCTTTGGTGGAGCGGCTGTGAGTGAGCGGTGGTAGCGCCGGTTGCGGCCAGCTCCAGAAATTCCGCTGCGGCCGTGCTCTTGACGCCGGCCGCCTTGGCCGGGGCGCTGATAACCAGGGTGAAAACCAGCGATGCAGTCTGACCAGACGAGCCAACGGTGATCGTGGGCATATAGGTGCCTGGCATCGTTGAGGAGTCAGCAACCAGGGTGAATAATCCTGAAGGGTTGGATTCCGATTCCTTGTAACTCTCGGCTACTCCCGCAGGCAAGCCACCGATAGTCAGCGTTGCTGTTTCGGTGGGAGCGGCGATCACCACCGGGACGTTCACCGGCATTCCGTCCGGCGGCACGACGTTGGTGGTGTTGCTTAGGGAGACGGAGAGGTCGATTGGCGGAGGAGAAAAGGCAGCCCAACCACCGCAACCGGTCGAGGCGAGGACGAATGCCGCAAAGGCCACGCCGATCCTTGAACGAAGGGGATGATGCATGAGGAACTCCCGCACCATGAGTGGGCCGGAAATTCGGCTGGAAGTTAGTATCTTATCGTACGGGTTGATCATTCGAGTAAAGTTGAACGTGGCGGTTCAGGACAGGGAGCCGGACGTAAATCCACGTCCGGCGAATTGACCAGGTAGAATCTGGATGGCTGGATTGTGTCAACGGTGAACCCGGCCTACGGAACTTCTCCGGGTTGCAATGCCTGCTTCGTTACTTCTCCTGGTGTACTCGTCCCTTGCTGAAGGGCAATCTGGCTGCGCAAACGCTGGAATTGGACAAGAGCCTTCTTCTGCTCCTCCGCATTGCCGAGGGCTCGATCGACCTGTGACAGGCGATACCACGCGACTTCATCATCGGCGTTGAGTGCGACGGCTTTCTGCAAATGCGGCAAGGCGAGTTCGGGCTTCTGCTGCGCCATGAAGGTTGCTGCCAGGCCCACCTGCGCCTCCTGGAAGTCAGGGTAGTACTTGAGTGCAGATTCAAAGAGCTGTTGCGCCTGATCGAACTCGCTCAGTTGGCGATGGATCTCGGCCAGCTCGTAGATGGCGTTGGCATTGCCCGGATCCAACTGCAACTCCTGCTCAAACTCCCGCGCCGCCTCCGCCCGGTCTTCGGGTACATGGGTAAGTTGCCAGCGTGCCAGTAAAGTCCGGCCGATGCGGTAATGGATATTCGGGCGATGGGGATCGAGTTTAAGTACCTCGCGATACTCGCCAATCGAGGCGTTCGTCGATCCCTCGCTCTCGAAAGCTTCGGCGGCAGCCTGGTGCCGCCACACGGAAGTCGGGGCGACCTCTTCCAATTTATGCAACGTGAGGAAGGCGAAGTTCCCATAAATGCGGCCTGTGTGATAAAGGATCTCCGGATCGTCAGGATAAAGCCGGTTCACCTCCAGTGCGATAGCCACCGCGTCGCTGTCCCGCTGTAAACCGGTATAAGCCCTCATCAATTGCAGGCCGCACAGGCGTTTCGTGAGTGGATCGGCAGGCTTGTGGAAGCCATTCTCGAGGCCGGGGAGCGCCTCCCGGTATTGGCCCAGCTCGGAGAGGGACATTGCGAGAAGCGTAGTTGCTCTGGACAAAGCGGGCTTCAGTTGCAGGGCACGGCGCAATTCAGGCACGGCCTGGTCGAATTTCTTTTCCTGAAAATAGACCAGGCCCAGGGTGGCGTGAACCTCAGCGATGGCCGGATCGAGCTGCAGCAACTTCTTGAAGTCGATCTCGGCTTCGTCGTAGTGCCGGGCGGCCAGCGCTTGCTGCCCGGCCTTGAAATATTGTTGCAGGGCTTCGTCCTGAGAGCCCTGCGCTACCGCCCCTGCGGCGGAGCTCAAGAGAAGTATGACCATGCTGTGCCATGCGGCAGCTCTGGCTCTAAGAATCATGCGTGCAAGTGTATCGCCAATCAGAAATTGCACGCCACAGCCCATCGCCGTCGCTAGAGGATCCATCTGGGTGGCATCCACATGCTCCATCAAAAGGAATCGAAATTAACGGTCACGCTGACGGTAACTGTATGCGAGAGTGAACCGCTGGTTGCCGTCACCGGAACGGTGTAGACACCGGGAACGGTGCCGGAGTTGACGCCTCCGCTAGCGTTCCCTCCTCCGCAGCCGTTGCTCGCAGCGACTACGGCTAGCAGCATCCCGAATTGAAATGGGCGGCGGCATCTTTGGCGCGGGAAGAAACCAAGTAAGCTGAAACCAATGCGGCACCACCCCCAAGAGACAGCCATCTTACGGGCTTATCGGGAAAGACGGCCCTCACCCCAGATCACTTCCAAGTGACCTTTGACGATTAAGCCTAAACCGAACGAATCCGCCACCCCGATAGGCGTGGCGGATTCGTTTACACCCGGTTATTTCGGCCTAGCTAGTCCTGTGACCGTGTGGAGAAGTACATACCCAGGTCTCAAAAGCGAGACCTGGGGCACCCATCCGTCATAGAGCGCCTCATAGAATCACGCGGTCACGGTACTAGAGCATTTCCCCTTGAGGGGTGTATTGAAGGAAGTATGTTTAGGCAGCGTTTCCGTTAAGAAAAGCCGCACTTGAGCATCCTTGGAAAGGATATAACAACAGGGGAAATGCTCTAAAAGGTCAGTTTCCCACCCAGTTGGATAATGCGGCCGGGCGAAGCTTCAGTAATCTGTCCAAACTGTGCGTCTCCTAAGGTATTGTCTATCGAAGAGCCGCCACCTGACCCGGCGGTAGCTAGTCCGCCTACGTTAATGTTGTACTGCGGGTGGTTGAAGGTATTGAACGATTCCACCCGGAGTGCGAAGCGGATACGCTCCGTGAAATCGAAGTTCTTGACTACGCCGAGGTCCCAGTTGGCTATGCCTGGTTGCTTGAGGAAGTTGCGCGAACTGTTGCCATAAACTCCGATCGCCGGTTGAGTAAAGCACGCAGTGTTGATCCGCTCGGTGATGCTCTTGGTGAATCCGCTGGTAACTTTGCAACCGGGAATGACGTTGGCGCGTGGCCCGGTGGTGCCAAGAAGGCCGGAAGCGTCGGTTGCAGCAATTCCAAAGGGAAACCCAGTCTGGTAGGTGGTGATACCCGTAATCTCCCAACCCCCGAGAGCGAGGTCCGTCGGCTTGTTCGCTCCGCCGAGGAACCGCTTGCCGCGGCCGACAGGCAGGTCGTAGATGTAGCTGGCGACAAAACGATTATCCACGTCGAAGTCCGACGGACCGTAATCGAGTTGGGGATTGTGATTGTCCATGAAGCCCTGGTATCCCGTGCCGGTGGCTCCAACGCCCGCGGCAGCCGACTTGTCGTCCAGACTCCTTGCCCAGGTGTAGATTGCGGTGATTGCCTGCGATCCCGAACGGTGCTCCAATTTCACGTTCGCTGCGTTGTAGTTGGAATACCCGTGGAAGTCGCTGTCGATGTAGTAGCCGGTGAAGTGCTTATACGGTAACCGGGTACTTACCGGGCAGTTATGAGCAACGTCGGCGGGGCTCGCCTGGCAAAATGGCAGGTCTGCCGCCGGGATGCCGAGAGGTTGCGCAATGTCGCGCCGGTCGAGCAGATGCGTGCCCTTGGTTCCGATGTAGTTGGCCTCGAGAGTTGTGCTCTTAGACAGCTGACGCTCCACAGAAAGCGACCACTGCTGAACGTAGGGATCCAACGGGTTCTCGGATTCGATTACCGCGATGAAGGTCAATGAAGTTGGGTCAATCGGACCCAGGTTGCCGTAGTTCGCGAACAAGTCATTTTGCAGTTTCGGAGCGGCCGGATTCGCAGTGGGATTAAGGTTGGTTCGGATGCTGTATGGATACAGGTCTCCTGAATCATCGATCTCGCGGCCCTCGTAAGAGTCCCAGAACATCCCGTACCCGCCCCGGACTACGGTCTTGTCTCCGATCCTGTAGGCAAACCCCAGGCGCGGAGCAAAGGGCTTCTTGAATCCCTGGTGGGGAACGTTAGAACCGCAATATTCGTAGACGCCGTTGCCTGGAGGGGCGACACCGTTAGTGAGCAAAGTCTTGTCCGCGAAGCACAATCCTCCCAGCGGGTTATTCACATCCAGCCAGAAGAAGTGGTTCTGCGCTTCGTAGGCCGCGGCGCGGTAGTCCCAGCGCAGGCCAATGTTGAGAGTAAGGTTTGGGGTTGCCTTCCAGTCATCCTCGAAGTAGGGCGCGAAATACATGAAGATGTGCGTCTGCGGATTCCCGGCCACCGTTGTGGGGCTCAACGGGCCTGGCTGATAGGTTGAAGCGCCTGAGTAGTAGCCAAGCAGAAAGTCAGCGGTAGCATTGCCGGTGCCGCAAGTAACCGTAGGGCAACCCACGTTGTTGGTCAGGACCGTAGGTGCGGAGGTGCCGTAGTCGCCAAGGAAGTCGTCCGCCAGATTTCGGATCAAACGCCAGCGGCGGTAATCAACCCCCATTCCCAGGGTGTGCCGTCCATGCACCGTGGTGAAGGAATCAGCGTATTCCCACGCGGGCTGTTCGCTTCCTGTGTAGGCATTGACTGCACCGCCAGTGCCATTGAATTTACCCATACCCTCACTGGGCCAGGTTAGCTGAAGAGGTCCAAACGTCTTGAAAGTATTTTGGATCCCGAGCGCGCTGACCACCGATGCAGACGGCCCCACCCCACCCTGGGGGGCGGTCGCATGAAGATACGAGAAACGAAAGTTATTCACGTTGCCTGAGCCAAAGCTGATGGTATGAGAACCTTCATAGTTTTTCTGATTCTCAAATTGATCTAGAAACCCTAGCTTCAGATTGGAGGTATTGATCACGAAAGCGACTTGATAGTCGGAAATCGTTACCCGGCCGAAGACCTGTCCATAGCGGCCGAGATTCTGGTCGCCGCGGTAGGTTTGCTGATCCGAGGTGAGAGGAGCAGTACCGTTTTCCTGGAAGTTGATGGTTCCTGGCACCGCGCCCTGGACGAGATTCGGGGCTGGCCAGAAGTCGTTGGCCAATGCCACCTGGGCAAATCGCGAGGTGATGCGCGACTGCGGAATCACATTACCCGGGAATGCCAGTCCGGTGTTGGGGTCAATTGGCAAACAGTCATTTCCGGTTGCGAGGTTGGCTTTGCATGCGGGGGTGCCATACGCGGGCAGGGGTTCAGCCGAGAAGTCTCCGGTAAGCGTGGGGGGATTGGGTACGGCGACGCGATTGACAAATCCATTGTTGATTCGCCAGCCTTCATAGTTCGCCAACCAGAAGGTCTTGTTGCGTCCGTCATAGAGCTTCGGAATGATCACCGGGCCGCCGAGCACAAATCCGAACTGATTCTGCCGCAGCAGCGGAATCGTAGTTTCAAAAGGCCCTCTGGCGTCGTACGCATCGTTTCTGTTGAACTCAAACAAGCTACCGTGGAGCTGATTGGTACCGCTCTTGCTCACGATGTTGATCTGTGCGGCGCTGAAGCCGAATTCCGCGGAGTAGTTCCCGCTTTGCACTTTGAACTCCTGGATCGCATCTTGCGACAGGATCACCGCCGGAGTGACCAGAGCGGTGTCTGTGTTCGTCAGACCGTCGAGCGTGTAGTTGTTGCCTTCGGGCCGTCCTCCGTTGATACTGACGGCATTGCCTTGACCCTGCCGCATCACGCCCTGCTCGCCGCCGACGGTGACCGCGCCGGCGCCCACCAGCAGCAGCTGCATGAAGTTTCGTCCGTTAAGCGGCAGTTCGTTCACTTGCCGGGCGCCTATCTCCTGAGAAAGGGAAGCGCTATCGGTATCCAGCGACACAGCTTGGGCGGTCACCACTAACTCCTGGGAAACCGAGCCTGGCCTCAGGGTGACGTCCATCCGGATCTTCTGATCGACGGCTAAGGTGAAAGTGGTGGTTCGCGTTTTCTCAAATCCCGCCGCTTCCACCTCGACCGAGTAGACGCCTGGGTTCAGCGATGGTGCGTTATAGTCGCCGGAGGAACCCGTTGCTGTGCGATAGGCGAGACCGGTTGCCGCAGATGTAACTGTCACTTTGGCGTTCGGCAGCGCCGCGCCTGTGCTGTCAATCACAGTTCCAAGAATCGTGCCGGTACCCCCGCCCTGGGCGAAAGCCATGTTTACCGCTGCAGCGGCGAGAACACAGAAGAGACAAACCCTTCTCAATGACATTTACGTCCTCCTCCAAAGTGGATACTGCTTCGGCGATAGGGTGGTTGTGCCCTCCCCATTTTTCGACCGTCTATCTGGTGTCGTTGCTTAAAAGCCGGGAAGCCACGTGATCCCGGATCCTCTTCGACAGCAACACGGCAAAGAGTTGATCCGTGTTACGGGCCGGAAGATATAGGGCGCAAAATAGCAATGTCAAGAGAAAAGATATTTCTCAATAGGATTACCGGCGTTTCAAGCAGGGCGGTCAGCTCTCCCGGCGGGGCCGGAACACGGCGTACCTGACTCCACCGCGGGAAAGTAAAACGAAGGGAGACAGGAGCTATTGGAGGCCCACAGAATGGCCGCTGTCGCCGGTTGATAT
>PLZN01000060.1 GCA_003152195.1 Acidobacteriaceae bacterium | reverse complement strand
TTTTCGATCGACAATTTGTCGCTGATGGCGCTGGCGATCTCCGTCGGCTTCGTGGTCGATGATGCCATCGTCATGATCGAGAACATCTCCCGCTACCTGGAGGAGGGCTATAGCCCCATGCAGGCGGCGCTCCAGGGAGCCGAGCAGATCGGATTTACCATTGTTTCGCTGACCGTCTCGTTGATCGCCGTGCTCATCCCCCTGCTCTTCATGGGGGATGTCGTCGGCCGGCTCTTCCGTGAATTCGCCGTTACCCTGGCAGTCACCATCATCGTCTCCGCAGTGGTCTCCCTCACGCTCACGCCGATGATGTGCTCCCGCATCCTGAAACACAATCCGGCGGAAAAGCAGGGCCGTTTTTATAAGGCGTCGGAACGTGTTTTTGAGGGGATGATCGCGTTCTATGGCCGAACGCTCAAGGTGGTCTTACGGTTCCAGACACTCACCTTACTCGTGGCACTCGGCACATTGGTGCTGACGATTTACCTCTACATCGTCATTCCCAAAGGATTCTTTCCCGTACAGGACACTGGCGTAATCCAGGGTATTTCGCAAGCCCCAGCCTCCATCTCCTTTACCGCCATGACCAAAGCGCAGCAGGATCTGGTCCAGGTGATCCTCCAGGACCCGGCGGTGCAAAGCGTCTCCTCCTTCATTGGCGCCGATGGCACCAACACCACCCTGAACAGCGGCCGCATCTCCATCAACCTCAAGCCGCTCGACCAGCGCGATCTCAACGCCTCCGACGTAATTCGCCGCCTCAACACGAGTTTGAGCCAGGTGCATGGCATTGCGCTATACATGCAGCCGGTGCAAAACATCACCGTCGACGACCGGGTGAGCCGGACGCAATACCAGTACACCCTGGAGGATCCGGACGTAAATGAGTTGGATCTCTGGGCCAACCGATTTGTGGAGAAGCTGAAGCAGTCGCCGGTGTTGGAAGACGTGGCCACCGATCAACAGACCGGTGGTCTGACCGTCTCTTTGGCCATCGACCGGGTGAGCGCTTCACGTCTGGGTATTGCTCCGTCCACCCTGGACAATACCCTCTATGATGGCTTCGGCCAGCGCCAGATCAACACCATGTACACGCAGCTCAACCAGTATCACGTGATCCTGGAAACGCTGCCACAATTCCAAAGGGACCCCGGCAAGCTGAACAAGATGTACATTCAGGCCAGCGCATCGTCTGGGGCGAGCGGAGCGGCGGCCAGCACATCCTTCTCCGCTTCGTCGTCGGCCTCGGCCGGCTCCAATGCGACCACGTCTTCCGTTCTATATACTCCGTCCTCCGGCGTGCTTACCCCGCCCGGGAACGCCCTGGCGACGAGCACGAGCAGCAGCACCGGGTCCAGTTCCCTCAATACGGCCACAAGTTCCAGCCCGAGCAACGCCGTGCCCTTAGGTGCCTTCACGCACATGACGAGAGGCACCGAGTCCCTTTCGATCAACCACCAGGGCCAATTCCCTTCCGTAACCATTTCGTTCAACCTGGCGCAGAATGCTGCGCTCGGTGAGGCCATCGACGCCATCAATAAAGTGGAAAAGGATTTGGATCTGCCGCCCAGCGTCCAGGCCAGCTTCCAGGGGACCGCCGCTGCCTTCGAGAACTCCCTTTCCAATGAAGCCCTGCTGATCCTCGCCGCCCTGGTCACGGTGTATATCGTTCTCGGTGTGCTGTATGAAAGCTTCATCCACCCCATCACCATCCTTTCCACGCTCCCTTCGGCCGGCGTCGGCGCTTTGCTCTCCCTCATTCTCTTCCACCAGAATTTGAGCGTGGTGGCGATCATCGGCATCATCCTGCTGATCGGCATCGTTAAAAAGAACGGCATCATGATGGTCGACTTNNTTGTTATTGAGCCAGGTGCTCACCCTCTACACCACGCCAGTCATCTACATCTTCTTCGACAACCTGGCGCAAAGATTCTCCAGCTCGCGCCGCAGCTCCAGCGCAGGCCCTGAGCCGCAGCCGGCAGGTGAAGCATGAACATCTCCGGCCCTTTCATTCGGCGGCCGGTGGCAACAACCCTGCTGACGGCGGCGATCGCCCTTGCCGGGGCCATCGCCTTCAATGTGCTGCCCGTCTCCCCGCTGCCGCAAGTCGACTTTCCCACCATTTCCGTCTCCGCCGGCCTGCCTGGGGCCAGCGCGCGGATCATGGCCTCGTCGGTTGCCACCCCGCTCGAGCGCCAATTCGGACACATCGCCGGGGTCACCGAGATGACTTCGTCGAGCTCGCTCGGAAGCACCAACGTTACGCTGCAGTTCGACTTGAGCCGCAACATCGACGCCGCCGCGCGCGATGTTGAAGCAGGCATCAATGCGGCAAGAACGTATCTGCCCGCCAACCTGCCCTCCAATCCGAGCTATCGCAAAGTCAACCCGGCCGACGCGCCGATCATGATCATCGGCCTAACCTCAGACAAGTACGACAGAGAAACAATGTATGACTCCGCCTCGACGATCATGGAGCAGAAACTCTCCCAGATTCAGGGCGTGGGGCAGGTAGGCGTCGGTGGCGGCGCCTACCCCTCTGTACGTGTCGATGTCGATCCTCCGCAGTTGCATCATTACGGACTCACATTCGCCACTCTCCAGAGGCTGCTGAGCCTGCAAAATTCCGACATCGCTCGCGGGCAAATCTTCGACAGCGCGGTTACCGCGGACATCATCACCAACGACCAGATTTCCAAAGCCAATCAATATAAGCCCTTGATCGTCGGCTATCACAATGGACTTGCGGTCCACCTTTCCGACGTCGCCGACGTGACCGATTCGGCGGCGAGTATTCGCACGGCAGGTTATCTGAATGGAATTCCCTCGATAGGCGTCATCATCTTTCGCCAGCCAGGCGCCAATATCATCGAGACCAACAATCGCATCCGCGCGCAGCTTCCGTTTCTGCAAGCGGTGATGCCCCAGGGCATTAAGGCAACCATCGTTCTGGATCGCACCACGACGATTAAGGCGTCGCTGCATGACGTAGAGTCGTCGCTGATCATCTCCGTCGTTCTGGTCATTCTGGTTGTCTTTCTGTTCTTGCGCAACGCCCGCGCCACTCTCATTCCCACTGTCGCCGTGCCCGTTTCCTTGATCGGCACCTTCGCGGTGATGTATCTGTTGGACTACAGCCTGGACAACCTCTCATTGATGGCTCTGACCATCTCCACCGGCTTCGTCGTGGACGACGCAATTGTGGTCATGGAGAACATTTCCCGCTACCTGGAAATGGGTATGCCCCCGGCGCAGGCCGCGCTCAAGGGTGCCCAGGAGATTGGCTTCACCGTTCTGACCATGAGCACGTCGCTCATCGCGGTGTTCATCCCGCTCTTGATGATGGGCGGAATCGTAGGCCGGCTCTTCCGCGAGTTCGCTGTGACCTTGTCCACGGCCATCCTCGTTTCCATGGTGGTTTCTTTAACCACGACTCCAATGATGTGCGCCCGCTTGCTCAAAGAGCACAAAGGGGAGAAGCACGGGAGTATTTATCGCGCCAGCGAAAGATTCTTCGACGGGTTGCTCAGTATTTATCGGCACTCTCTATTGTGGGTTTTGGATAATTCAGGCCTCATGTTAGTGGTGCTGTTGTTGACCATCGCCCTGAACGTTGTGCTGATCATCAAGATTCCCAAGGGTTTCTTTCCCCAACAGGACACGGGCGCCGTGGTCGGCGGCTTGCAAGGCCCGCAAGACGCGTCTTTCCCGGTGATGAATGCTTCGGTCCAAGCGCTGGTCAAGGTCATCAAGGCTGACCCGGCTGTGGCCAATGTGATTGCCTACACCGGCGGCCAGGGCGGCAGCAATGGCGGATTTATCTACGCTGCCCTCAAGCCACTCGATGTTCGCAAAGTGGACGCCGCGGACGTGATCAACCGTCTGCGGCCGAAAATGAACCGGCTGCCCGTGGCCTCAGCCTTCCTGCAGGCCGCGCAGGATCTGCGCATCGGCGGGCGGGGGAGCAATGCCCTTTATCAATACACCCTGCAATCGGACCATGTGGCGGACTTGGCGAAATGGGGACCCATACTGCAAACCCAAATGAAGGGACTACCCGGCTTTATGGATGTCAATTCCGACCAGCAGAATGGCGGCCTGCAGGAAATGCTGACCTACGACCGCACGACCGCAGCCCGGTTGGGTCTCACCTCGCAGTCACTGGATACCGCCCTCTACAATGCCTATGGCCAGGCTGAAGTGTCGGTGATTTACACCCCCTTGAATCAGTATTATGTCGTATTGGAGGCGGCGCCGAAGTATTGGCAATCTCCCGCGGCGCTCAACTACATGTACCCGGGGGCTTCCGCCCGCGGCGTCACCCCGATCAGGGCGGTCGCCACCTCTAAGGCGAGTACCACGCCCTTGCAGGTCAACCATACGGGCGTGTTCCCGTCAGTGACGGTATCGTTCAATCTTGCTCCTGGTCTCTCTCTCAGCGATGCGACGCTGGAGATCAACCAGATGCAAATCAAGCTTGGGATGCCGTCGACCATCCGCGGGTTTTTCGCCGGAACCCTGCAAGCCTACCAAGATTCTCTGGGCACCGAGCCGATCCTGGTAACAACGGCTCTGCTGGCTGTCTACATTGTTCTCGGCATCTTGTACGAGAGCCTGGTGCATCCTCTGACGATCATCTCCACCTTGCCTCCGGCCAGTGTGGGGGCCATGTTGGCTCTGCTGGTCTTTAAGAACGACCTCAACGTCATTTCCATCATCGGCATCGTGCTCCTCATCGGCCTGGTGAAGAAGAATGCCATTATGATGATCGACTTTGCGTTAGCTGCCGAGCGGCTCGAGGGCAAGAGTACCTTCGATGCGATTTTTGAGGCCTGTATGCTGCGCTTCCGGCCCATCATGATGACCACGATGGCTGCGCTTTTTGGCGCCCTTCCTCTGGCTTTCGGGACGGGCACCGGTTCGGAGCTGAGACGGCCGTTGGGCATCACCATTGTCGGCGGCCTGATTGTGAGCCAGATGCTTACGCTCTACACAACGCCGGTCATCTACCTGTACATGGACCGCTTGCGGTTGCGGGCTTTAGGGAGAAAACACGACACCTTCCCGGCCAACCCTGCAGGAGCCATTTAGGACCAGTTTCAATCGTAAGTGTGGTGGAAAGCTGCTATGGAGAAAACGACAGAAACAAATCGGCGAAACCGGCTCATCGGCTGCGGCAAGACTTTTGCCGGCGCGGCCGAGGTCGCCCCAATCCGCCAACGGCTCGGCTGGCTCACCGCAGTGCTTCTGTGCGGCGCCCTGACCGGATGCACTGTAGGTCCGAAGTACCATCCGCCTGTGATTCAGCCGCCTCCAGCGTTCAAAGAAGCGCCACCTGCTGGTCCGTCACAGTCTCAAGCCAATGGAACGCAAGACAATGGAAACTGGACGGTTGCTCAACCCGCTGACGCAAAAATTCGCGGCGACTGGTGGTCGATCTTCAACGATCCCGAACTGAACGACCTCGAAGGCCAGCTCAACATCGATAATCAAACCCTAAAGGTGTACTTCGAAAACTTTATGGAAGCGCGCGCCCTCGTGCGCGAGGCGCGCGCGCAGTACTTTCCCACGATAGGTACCAGCCCGTCTTACAGCCGTTCGCGTTCCTCCCAAAATCTTAATGCCACTTCGAGCGCCAACACGGGAAAAACGTCGCAGATCTACGCGCTGCCTTTGGAGATTTCATGGACGCCGGATCTCTTTGGAAGAATCCGCAATGAAGTCCGCGAGGCGCAGTATTCGGCCCAGGTCAGCGCCGCGGATCTGGAGAACGAGCGGCTCATTGAACAGGCCAGCCTTGCCCAATATTTCTTCGAGATACGCGGACAGGACGCCCTTATCAACCTTTACATCGCAACGGTCGCCGCTGATCAAAGGTCCCTGGAGTTGACGCAAGCACAATACGACACGGGCGTCGGCGATAAGATCTCCGTGGTGGAAGCGCAAACCACCCTTCAGCAAGCTCAGGCCGCAATGACGAATCTGGGCATATTACGCGCGCAGTACGAGCACGCAATCGCCGTCCTGATTGGTAAACCCGCTTCCGGGTTCTCCCTTCCCACGCGTCCGATCACAACAGCGCCCCCGTCGATTCCCATCGGCATGCCGTCTCTTCTGCTGCAGCGCCGTCCCGACGTTGCCGCCGCCGAGCGAACCATGGCTGCGGCCAATGCTCAACTAGGCGTCGCCTATACCGCTTTCTATCCTTCTCTAACACTCTCCGCCGGCGGCGGGTTCGAGAGCTCTTTGGCTAAACACCTGTTCGACTGGCCCAGCCGCTTCTGGTCGGTCGGTCCAACCTTCTCCCAACCCATCTTCAACGCGGCCCTGAGCGCGGAACTACATCAATACGTAGCAATTTACAACGCGGACGTGGCCAGCTATCGCCAGACGGTCCTCGTCGCCTTCCAGCAGGTAGAAGACTATCTCGCCCAAACCCGTATCCTTTCGCAGCAGATCCAACAGGAGCGTGGGGCGGTGGGCTCAGCGCAAACTGCTCTGGATTTGGAGATGGGCCGGTATCAGACCGGCATCGATCCATATATTGATGTGGTTACGCTGCAGACCACTCTGTTGAGCACCCAGCAGACTCTGACCAGTCTGCAAATCGAGCAAATGACCGGTGCGATCGAACTGGTGGAAGCCTTAGGCGGCGGTTGGGATACTTCGCAACTACCTACGCCGGCTCAAGTCACCGCGTCACCGGCCAAAGCGGACACCAAGCTCCAGCAGTAGGTCTTCATTACTTTTGTGAGGAGAACCCTGGCCGATTCGCTCTTATCCGTGCGGAGAAATCAGGATCGTTGTTGGCTGCGCGCGCGGCCGGGTTGATTCACTCCCTCCTCTTAAGTTCCTTGAAGGGCAGACCTCCGGAGACCAGCATGCCATCCTGGTAAGCCATTTCATCCGCCTTGCCATTGAGCAGAATACGCCAGTCCCAGGGCTGGCCTTTCAAGCTCTTGAGGGTGAAGATCTCCGTAGTGCAGTTGTGCGTCAGGGCGTTATACCACACGGGATGATCGTGCAGTTGGTTGGTTGATGGTAAGCGTCAGAGCAACC
>PLZN01000446.1 GCA_003152195.1 Acidobacteriaceae bacterium | reverse complement strand
TTCAGGCCGTCCATAAAGGCCGCAGGATGAGTCCGGCTTTAGCTGAGGGAAATGATTTTCAACAGAGCGTACCCGGATTTTCTACTACGCTGCACCGGCTATGGCCTCGTGTGCGGCTTTCCTCGAAGAAAGCCGCATGAAATTCGCTGATGCCACCAAGTTCAATAGGGAATCCGGGGTAGCGTAGTGGAGGGACCTGCGGTTTCCTTCCCCCGCTGTACGAGGCCAAGCTAGCGAGAAGGCACCCTAGTGGCGGATGAAATACATGAGCCAACTCGCCACGATCACGGCTCCCAGAAACAGCACAAAGCAATAAACCCCGTAGCGAAGCATGGTCTTTGGAGTATCGCGCTGCGTGATGCCGAAGATGATCGAGGCGAAGGCAGCGAACAGGGTGACAGTCGTGAAATGAGAAAGCGCAATGGTCATAGCTTTCTCCCCACGGCGATATTGTGCGCGTCCACGGCTGAGATCAGGTTCAACAACCCCGCGACCACGACAAACTTTGCGCCGTAGTCTGCCGTAACCACCTGCACCGGCGCCTGCCCTAGACCCAGGCCATGGCCGATCATATAAAGCAGGCCCGCTCCGAGATCACCCAGAAAACCCAAAATGTCCAACAGGTCGGCGGTGTTGGGCGCGTAGAGTTTGGCCCCCATCATGATGCCAAGGACAAACATGCAGGTGATCGAGGCCAATACCAAAACACCGCGGCCCCAACGTTTGAGCAAAAGGTGTCCTGCCCCAGGAATAAGCCAACCGGCAATCAGGGTCATATATCCCAACCGGCTCGTCTTCGATGCTGCTGATTTTTTTGTCTCTGCTCTTGGAGCCATCTTTCAAGAATATACTCTCGCGTGGCGATCCCAAACCATGGCGTCAAAGGTCTGCCGGGTAATGAACCCGCTACGCTCATAGAGTGCAACCGCGTCGGAATTCTGCCGCGTTACGGTGAGCGTGAGCGCCTGAAAGCCGCGGCTGCGGAGCGCACGCGAACACTCGGCCAAAAGCCATGCGCCGAGGCCGCGGCGGCGATACTGTTGGCTGACGCAAATCTGGGTCACGTGGCCCACCTCTTCGCGCACACGCGAGCAAAGCAGCAGAGCGGCGATCTCTTCTCGATTACGGTAAACCAGCACGCGGGAGGCGGAGGCGTCGAAGAACCCACAGCCTGGAAAACGGACGATGTTGTGCAGAAATCTCAGGGAGCCGGAGACGGAGCGGTACTGATCGTTGATGATGCCGTCCAGATGGCCTTCGTAGGCATGTGCGATGAGACGGCCGGCTGCGGCAAAATCGCTGTCTCTCCAGGGGCGCAGTTCCAATTCATTAATCTGGGTTGGCGGCGGCCCTTCGAGAAGATCCGCGGAACTCAGTTCAAGCTCCATAAACAGCCGCTCGTGGATCTGGAATCCGGCGTTGCGCAGCGTTTCCGCGTGGGTGCCGTGCGGGCGCAGCAGAAGTTGCGATTCGATGCGCTCTACGCCGGGAGAATGTTGCAACAATTCGATCATGTGTTCCAGCAGACAACGCTCGACGTCCGCGGTTGAGTGGGAATTGATTGCCGACGGCATCGCGAAGACATCGCCGACCACGGCCTTTTCGCTCTCATAAACACAGAAGACGTAACCGCAGATACGGCCGTTCTCGATGGCCACGTAGCCAGGCAGAAGACGGGAGTCGAGATATTGCAGTAGCAGGTTGGCCGAAGCGTGAAAATCCCAGCGCAGCCGCTCGCTCCAAACAGAACTCTCTGCCTCCAGTACCGGCTTGAGATTGCCGGCAGAGAAGTGGCGCAAATCGAGAATCTCCAAATTGAGGGCTGGCGTCATTCCGCTCTTATATGTACCCGTTCAGGCCATCCGGCCTGCCGCAGCGTTTGAACAGGAGTTTACGGCAGAAGACCATCCCGTGGGAAACCCACGCCGGCGCAAGGCTGGTCTAAGGTTTGGCGAAGACCTGGTAAACCGTGAGATTTTGCGCCGGATAGGAAAAGAGCGGTTGGTAGGAACGGCCAACCAGCAGCGCGTGCAGTTGGCCGGTATAGGTCTCACGGGTTATGAGGATATGCTCCGCGGAGGGGATGCCGTCCTGCTCATAGTCGTCGACCTGGTGATTGCGGTAAAAGGAGAGCCCGTATTCGACGTCGCGACGGACTCTGTATACGGCGACACCTTCCCCCGGCCGAGCGATCTGGCTGATGATGGCAGCCAGCGGCCGGGCGGAGTAGGCAGCGTCCAGCAAACGGATGTTCTTCTTGGTAGAGGAAAGTCCGGGGAGGCCAAACAAGGGCCCAACCCCGAAGATAAACAGCAGCATGATGACCAGCGGCACCATGGTCACCAGGCGCAGGCGCGAGACCCCAAAACGGGCGGCGACGGTCAGGATGAGCAGCGTGGCGGCAAAGCCGCTGCTCATCGCCGCCAGCAGGATATTGGCTGGCGGCATGGCTCCGGGGTGCCCGATATGCCACGGCAGCAGCAGCACGAGAACAATGGTGACTGCGGAGAGCAGAGCATGCAGCAGCAGCAGCCACAGATCCAGGCCTTTCTGACGATTGCGGTTGATGTAATCTCCCGTGAGAATGGTCAGCGGCGGAATCGCGGGCAGAATGTACCCCGGCAGCTTGGAACGGGAGAGGGAAAAAATGACGATCGGGAAAAGGGTCCACAGAACCAGAAATTCAGGAAAGGCATCCCCCCAACGGCTATGGCCAACGTAGTGGTGCTTGGCGAAGCGCGCCCGCCACTCGGCAATCGATTGCTGAATTGCCTCCACCAGCGCGCGCATGGCGATGACCGACCAGGGCATCAGCGCGAGCAACATGACGGGGATGTAGTACCAAACGGGCTGCCCATGCATGTAGCGGTTGGTGGCGAAGCGTTCCAGGTTNNATATACCAGGGCAGCACCATGGCGAGATAGAGCAGGATACCGGGGGTCCAGAGGGTGCGGCGCAGCAACGACCATTCCCGCCTTAGAGCGGTGAAGGTGAAGATGATGATCAAGGCCATGACCGGAGCCACGGGGCCCTTGGCGAGCGTGGCCACGCCGACGAAGAAATAGAGGTCGAAAAGCCAGAACTTTTTGTCCGTCTCATACCAGGCGTACCAGCCGAGCATGCCGATACAGAAGGGCGCCGCCATCTGCATATCCGTCGAGGCCCCGCGGGCGAAGCCGATGATGCCGGCGCAAGAGGCGGTAATCAACGCGGCATCCAACTGGCCACCGGGCCGGAAGCGGCGGAGGTGCAGATAGATCAGGGCGACCAGGATGAATGCAAAGCTGGCTGATGGCAGACGCGCCGACCAGTCGTGCACGCCGAACTCAAGGAAGGCAAACATCGCCCGCCAATAGTAGAGAGCGGGCTTCTCCAGCCAGGGGTGGCCCCACAGAACCGGGGTAATGTAGTCATGGCGGCTGAGCATCTCGCGGGCAATCTGCGCGTACCTGGGCTCATCGGCGCCCACTAGGCCAAGTCCATCTCCACCGAAGACCGGCACCAATCCATAAAACAGGAAAAAGGCCGTAAAAGAGAAAAGGCTGATGGCTTCCAGGGTGTCATGCAGGACGGGAAAATGATCTGCCAACTTCATCAGACCGGTGTTCGGCTGATGAAGTTCGCGAGGCGTTCCCTGCAGTGCTTTTTTCTCGGCCATCGATTCTGCCAGGCAGTGGGACTACGACTCCAGAGGAACGGGCAGGCCGTAATATTGGTGTACGGGCACAAGGCTATCAGATTCAGCGCTCGGGCGAGAGGCGATCAAGCAGCAAGAAAGGGAATGGGGGGAGAACGCAAGCTGAGTTCAAGGGGCGCCGTGCACGGAGGCGGCCGCCATCTCACTGCGGAGCTGTGCCAGGATCTGCTCCATGGCTATAGGGAGTGTGCCCTCAAGGGTGCAGCCGCTCGCATTTTCGTGACCGCCGCCGCCAAACCGTTCTGCGATGGTGGCCACATTCACTTGGCCCTTGCTGCGCAGGCTCAGGCGAACGCGCTCTCCGCGGAGCTCGCGCAGGAAGACAGCAACCTCGATCCCTCCGATCCCGATGGCATAGTTGACGATCCCTTCGCAGTCTTCTTCCGCTGCCCGGGTGCGGTCCATATCGTTCGCGGAGACCCAGAGCCACGCCAGGCGCCCGTCGAGGTGCAGGTTGGCCAGCGCGGCTCCGAGCAGCAGCATTTTCGACGCCGGGTTTGAGAAGTAAACATCTTGCGCGATAAGCACCGGGTCGGCTCCGTGCCCAACCAGGTTGCGCGCGAGTTCAAAGGTGTGGGCGTCTGTTCCCTCGTAGCAGAAGGAGCCGGTGTCGGAAAGCATGGCGGTGTAGAGGCAAGTGGAGATCTCTGGCGTAATTGCGATGCCCGCCCCACCGGCGAGTTGGTAGACCAGCTCTGCGACGGCACAGGCACTGCTGTCAATCCAGTTCACATTGGCGAAAGCACGGCCGCTGGTGTGGTGGTCGATATTGATCAGGAACCTGTTCTCTAGCCCATCAAGGGAGGTGCGTGCGATGCCATCACATTCCAGCAGAATGGCGGTGTCGTAGTCGCCTTCGACCCGGCTCCAGTGCCGAACCTGCGACGCGCAGGGCAGTGAACGGTAAATGCGTGGCACCCGGTCGCTCAGCGCCATGTCCGCGTGCTTGCCCATTTGCTGCAGCATCATCCAGCAAGCGAGAACAGAGCCAACCGCATCGCCATCGGGACGCGCGTGCGCGGTCACCAGCAGGCGATCGGCCTTTGCGATGGCGTTGAGTACAGCGTCGATCGGTAGTGTGGCTTGCATCAAGTAGGGCCTGGGCGGGTCGCTAATCCTTGGATTTTGCGGTCGCGTGTGGTTTTGCGGTCGCTTGTGGTTTTGCGGCTGTATCTTTAGCGTCCGCCTTCTGAGTTTTTCGATTGCGTCCCAGGAGCTCGTCGATGCGTAACTTGAGGTGCTTGGATTTATCGATCTGAAAATTGAGTTCAGGAACGTGCCGCACGCCCATACGTTCCAGCAATTCGTGGCGGATGAAGCCACGGGCCGCGGTCAACGCGTCTCGTGTCTTCTCTTCCTCAACTTCGCCCCCATCGACGGCGATGTAGACCCGGGCGGATTTGCCGCCGGGGTTGAGAACCACCTCACTCACGTAGGCGAAGCTGATCCGCGGGTCAGAGAGTTCGCCCACAATCATGCCGCTGATCTCTTCGCGCAGCGTTTCCGCGACGCGATCGCGATGGTACTTTCGTGCCCGTGGTTCCACCATGGAAACAGCCCTCAGCTAAACCTCTGAGAATATCAGAAAAGTGCTCCAAACCACCCTGGAGTCTATTCCTGGCATTGGGTCAGTTTCGATCCACAGGTCGCGCCGCTGTCGACCCGGTAACGCCATCGACGGAAAGGCGTGCTGGATGAGAGCATCGTCGGGTGGATCGCACGACCGTAAAACGATTCGTGGGCAGCACATTCGTAACGTTGCCCCTGTCGCTTATTTTAGCGGCCCTAAAGTTTTACGGAGTCGTTAGTGTGGACGCAGGAAAGCTCTGTCTTTGGATCGCGTGGCTGGTGGTTGTATCTGGAATCATATTCTCGGAGTGGCTATGGGACAGGCCTGTTCGAGACAAGGTGTTCATTGCAATCCTCGGCGCTGTGCTAGCCGGTGTGGCTCTCATCTTATTGAATAATTGGGCAATGGCGCACAGACCGGAGGCCGCTAAGATAGGGGGGCTCCGGGAGCGGCGATGCCAGCGCCGGGATCGCAAGCACCACCCGCTAATCCTGCTCTGAAACCCCCTGCGGTGAAACACGCCCCAAAGATCCCGTCTCCCGTCATAGCAACACCGCCCCCTCTCGATTCGAGGTTAGTTCTTCTAAATCAAGCAATAGCGCTGAGGACAAAATTGTCCAGATATCAAGAAGAAATGCTCCAGGGGTATGGAAAGCTCGAACAAAAATTAGATAAGGTCCGAAAATTTCAGGCCGAGCATGGGGATGAAGAAGAATTCTTTGCAGTGCATAAACCGAACGAAGAACGCGAGTATTATGCGTGGGAAGTTAAGACCTATGAACAGCGATACGGCCAAGATGCGGCACGCATACAAGGGGAGTTGCTGGAACAGGTTCCTGAACACGGACTTGAGTCCGGCTTAGATTATGGGCACATCAGGAACGGGAGCGAGCTGATACCAATCAAGGCAGACTTAGATATTCTTATTCAAGAATTTCAAACAAAACTTGTTAGAGAAGGCGTAATTGCTAAGCAGCAGTGAGCTTCTTGTATCCAAGCGCTGAACCCTTCGATCATGCTATCTGCCGCAATCCGTCCAAAATAGAATTCGGCTCAAGTAAACCAACGAGTTCCTCAATCGTCCAGACGTGATAGGCAAGCCCCGCCTCCATCGCCGGGGTCACGCGCAGCGTTTTGTGGACGCGGCAGAAGTTGTAATACATGAAGTGGAGCGCAATTGCTGCTTCGTGGTTCTCTACCTTTTTGGAGAACCCATTGGTTAGGCGCGTAAACCGGCGCATGGACATACGCATGGTTAGGTTCTGCCGCTCTACATAGCTCGTAGAAATGTGCCTCGGATCGGGGCGTCCGACCTTTACCACCGTCTCCATGTCGATGATTTCTCCAGGGCTGTAGCGGGTATCGGGGGTGTTGGGATTACCGTACACCTTTATCAGCTGCGCGTAGTCCACATCGATCCCGAACACCCCTTCAATGGCCTCAGCGTAAGCTTTGTGACCATCCGTGGTGATCTGAATACGTGTGGTCACACGCGCAGCCAAATCCTTCATGAATTCAAAAGCAAACCTCGCATCCCTATCCCCGCACACATAGGAAAGGATTAGCTTGGTATCGGCGTCGATTGCCGTCCAGGTCCAAACGCTGCCTGCACCCGTTGCCTTCTGCTCCGTCGTAACGTTCTTATCCTTCCCGTAGCAGAAGGACCAAATTTCATCGCACTGGACCCGTTTAACCGAGACGTTGCGGACATGCTTGTCATGGTAGGCCGCACATGCCTCGCCAAGCTCCGCTAGCAGCTTGAGAACCGTACCCTTAGCGGCTCCAGTCATGCGGCAAGTGGAGCGGATGCTGTTTCCCTCTACCAGTGCGGCAACGATGCGGGTCCGGTCTGCATTGCTCAAGCGGTTCATAATGTCCATTATGCTTGATAATTAGTGCTTAGTAAACAGCAATTAGTACCAGGTTTCCACAGGAGCACCACCAGAAGATTGGTACTAGAACGAGCTGTAAGCCTATAATTATGAGCAACTCGTACTCGTACAGTTCGGAGGCACGACCCGATGGCTAGAACCGTACCTACTCCAAATGAGGTTTTGGCGTTGGCAGCAAAGATCAAAGACGCCGAAACCGCGCTTGCCCAGCTACAACAGCAGTGGAATGAGTTATTTAACCCAAGGTCTGAGCGCAGGCATGCGCTCAAGGAAACTGTTCCCACGTTAATGGATCGCGTCCTGGCGCTCCTAAGTAGTAACGAAAACACTACGTATTCAGCATTTGATATTGCAGCCCGTCTAGAGGCCAACCGCAATTCGATCGGTCCGTTACTAAGCAGATTGGTAAGCGACGGAAAAATTGAAAAGCGGGGGCATGGAACCTACGGTGCCGTCAGCAAGGGGCGGGGGCTGTTTATAGGGGCGCAAGAAGAAAGCCCAGACGCAGCGTAAACTGATGTCTGGGCAGTGTTTTCTATAGGTACTTCAAACCCTTTGAATTCCGTCAGTTGCAGTGTTGACGCACTGCAAATTTGCTGATGGAAGAAAGGGGGTAACCATGAAACGGATCATCTCCATCCGGTTCGTGGTCGTGGTGGTCCAGACTGAAGACGGCTTTATCGTCTTCATTTGGATATAACCCCTACACTCCCCGCCTCACCACTGGGCGGGGATTTACATCTGGGGAAAATGTACCCAAATTGTTTTTTGGCCGCAAGCGCACGTTTGATAGTGCTCTTAGTACTAAGATGGTACTTTGTTCCACCGGGCACCAGCTGCCTTCCGGGCGATATCCTTTCGCTCATCGGGCGTTAGCGAAGCAGCTCGCGCTTGACCTCTCTTGGCCGTGGCAGGTTGTCTCTTTTTCTTGGGCTTGTCGCCAGTGGCCTGATCGACTATCGACTTCGCCAGCGTGTTTATGTCCATGCCCCTATAATCGGACAATCCAGTTGCCAAATCAATGGTTTGTGGATTCAAAACTGACCCACTACCCTATTCCTGGTAGTGGTCAAGTTTCGATCCAGTGGATTCAAACTTGACCACTACCCTATTCCTCAGATTCCTCCTCGAGGAAGGTGCACCAGGAGTCGGCAACCTGGGCGCCCAGGTCATTGGCGATGCGCACGGCAGCATTCTCTACCTGCCGCATCAGGCCGGACAGATAGTCGCGCGAGCTAGAGATGGCGGTGACGCCAATGGTCGCGGACTGCCAGGTGACCGCCTCGTCCAGCTCAGCAACCGAAATATTGAAACCGTGGCGCAGCTTCTCCTTAAGGCTGCGGACGACCTGCCGGCGGTCCTTCAGCGAGTGAGCCTGCTCGATGCGCAATTCAAGAGTGAGCGAAACAATGGCCATAGAAGTCCAACGTAAGTTAAGCCGCCGAACGGGTATCAGCAAATGGCTGAAATCGCAGATCCCACCAAAGCCCCGGCAGGAAATCTGGGGTAGCAAAAAATTTGTCATCCCGGCCGAAGCGTAGCGAAGTGGAGGGACCTGCGGTTAGTCCGTTAGGTCGCCAAAGACCTCATTTTCATCCTCGGTGCCCCGGTCACGCCAGCGCGACCTCAGCCGCGGCGATGAAGTCGATCGGCTTCATGGCCGCGAGCGAGCTGCATTGGATCAGCCCCTTGCGGCAGGGGGCGTCGCCTCGAAGCTGCAGACACGGGGAACACTCCGGCTGGTAGAAGAGGCTAGTGCTCCCCGGGCCGGTAGGCTGGAAGCGGTGGGGGTGTGCAGGACCGAAATAGCCGATCGCCGGCACGTCGTACAACGAAGCTAGGTGCAGGGCAAAGCTATCGGCAGCGATCACCAGGTCTGCGGCCGAGACCTTCTCAAACAGCTCCTGGACAGATCCCTGGCCATAAGAGACGACGCGCGGGTCCATTGCGAATCCCTTCACCGCCCCCGCCGCTCCGTGGACCACGATTGCATGTTTTGGAAAAGCCCGCAGAAGGCCTCCGATTACGCCCGTCCATTGCTCATCGGTAAGCTGCCTTGCACGCCAACCGGCTTCTGCCGCGCAATAGACATAGTGCCTCTCCGGCCGTGCGGCTGGTGGCGATGCGTAGTCACCGCGGTACCGGGCGAGCGGCTGGCCGCATCCCTCCAGATCCAGCAGTTCGAGTTCCACTTCCCCATCGTACTTGTCTTCGGGCAGGCGAATCCTGCCCGGCCGGTAGACGGCTTTCACTATCGACGAAAGCCAGGGCCGCACGCTTTTCCACTCAAAGAAGCCGCCTTCTGCATAGAGACGGCTGCGCCCCTGGACCCATCCTGTCTTCCGTCTGCCCCGTACCAGGAGAGAGAGGACCAGCGTGGTGCGGCTGTCATCCATGGTGAAGACCAGGTCCGCCGGCGGTACCCCTAACACCGTGCCCAGCAGTTTTAGCTTTCGGTCACCGTGGTCAACGACAATTACCTTCAGGCGTGAGTCCAGCAAGGGATAAACCTGGCCGCCCTTACGGTTGGTGAGCAGGGTGATCTCGGCATTGGGATATCGCCTGGCAAGCTCAAAGAGAAAAGGCGCCTTCAGTACGTAATCGCCAAACGTGCGAAAACTTAGCAAAGTAATGCGCTGGATGACATGGTTGGCGGGCATGACCCTCTTGCGTCTCTGGTCGTCGTTGCTGCGAGAACCGCTCGGTGTGCCTGTAAGCTTAAACTGGCGGCATGGAAAGCGTAATCCTCGAGGAGTTGCTGAACGGATGCTGCCGCATGTTAACCCTGATGATTATAGCGTTCCGAGATGACGATGAAGGGGATGGATCACAGCCTGGTGCGTTACGTCTTTCTGGATCGTGATGGAGTTTTAAACCGCAAGATGCCTGAGGGCGCGTACGTCAGCGACTGGGCGCAATTTCAATGGCTGGCGGGAGCGGACGAGGCGATCGCCCGGATGAACCGAGCCGGCTTGACGGTGATCCTGGTCACCAATCAACGGGGCATCGCGTTGGGCCTCTACACGCATGCGCAGTTGGAGCATATTCACGCCAACATACAGCGTCACCTGGCACGGCACGGCGCCCGGCTGGACGCAGTCTATTACTGCCCGCATAACCATGGCGAGTGCCATTGTCGCAAACCGGACATCGGGCTCTTTGAACAGGCATTCAAGCAATTTCCGCAGGCCAACGCGCAAAACAGCGTGGTGATCGGCGATTCGCTTTCCGACATCCGGGCCGGCCGGCGGCTGGGCATGAAGACGGTCTTCATTCAGGGAGAGGCAGACCGTCAAAAGGCGGGGTCCGCCGCTGCCGCAGAGCTTGCTGACGCCGTCGCCGGCTCGCTGCTGCAAGCGGTCGAAATTCATCTGGGCCTCGTCGCCTAAGCGAAGCGCTGGGTGCACCTCGGATTTCCTGTCAGAGCTTGGTGAATCAGCGAACTTCATGCGGCTTTGCTTAAAGAAAGCCGCACACGCGGCCGTGAGTGGTTGCGCGCGGTAGGAAATCCGGGGTAGGTTCGCACCAGCGTACCTGGGATAAATTAGATGGCCGACATCCGCTCTGAGCTGGTGAGCTGAGAGGGAATCGCTTCGGATACCAGCATGGAGATCAACGACAAAACCCGGAACATCCCATCCCTTGACGGGATGCGCGCCATCTCGATTCTGCTGGTGATCGTTGCCCATTCCAGTCAGAACTTCTCGCGCTGGATCAAAATCCCGCTGGGCTCTTATCTGCTCTTCGCGCACACCGGCGTTTCGGTCTTCTTCGTCATCAGCGGCTTTCTGATCACCAGCCTGCTGCTCAAGGAGCTGCACGCGACCGGTACGATCGGTCTCAAGCGCTTTTATCTGCGTCGTGCCTTCAGAATCTTCCCAGCCTTTTATCTCTACCTGGGCATCATCTTCGTGCTCGCGCTCGCGGGCGTATTTCATACACCGCTCCGCGCCTTCTTCTTCGCAGCGATTTACACCTCGAACTACTACCTCGGCCCGGGGGGCGATTTCTTAGGCTTGCAGCACATCTGGTCCCTCAGCGTGGAGGAGCAGTTCTACCTTCTTTGGCCGGCCGCGCTGCTTCTTCTGGGGAAACGAAGAGCCATTTACCTGGCAGGGTTTCTCATCCTCATCTCACCCTGGTCGCGTCTGGTCACGTACTTTGTTCTCGCACCGGAGCACCGGGCGTTGGTGGATCGCATGTTCCACTCCAGCATTGACACCATCATGTTCGGGTGCCTGCTGGCGCTGCTCTGGCAGAATGATCGCTTCAATCGCCTGCTGCGGATTGGGACGAATTCATGGTCCATGGCCGGGGCCGTTTTCTTTCTTTTTTTAGTCGACCCACTACTCGATCTGCGCTTCCGCGGCAGCTATAGCCTGCTGATAGGAATGACGCTGGAAGGCATCAGCATCTGCCTGATCACGGTCTACGTGGTCAGGCGTCCCGAGACGCTCCCGGGCAGAGTACTGAACACGCCGATCCTGCGCCACATTGGCGTCATCTCCTATAGCCTCTACCTGTGGCAGAACATCCTGACTGGAGTAGCCGGCCGGTATTTCCCTCTCGACTTGGTGGCCATTTTGGCTTGTGCCGAGTTATCTTACTGGGCTGTGGAGCGGCCCTCTTTGCGGCTTCGCGACCGCTTGCGGAAGCGGACCCGTAGTAACCCGCCCGTCGAGGTCAGACCGTAANNACCGGTTTCACAATAGGTGTAACCGATGAACATCGGAGTCGTCCAAATGACCGGATTGGTCGAGTTGATTTCCGTGGACAAACGAATGCTGAGCGTTGCATCGTCAAACCAGGTTTTCAAGGGAAGCGGTAGCTTGAAAGTATGCTGTCCAAATGGCTCCGGTGACAGCGGCTGCTATGAGTCCCGGCATTTGCCGGGACGGCTGAAAGTAGCCCCGTACGAAGTGCGGGGTAGGGTTGCAAAAAACAGACACAGTCCCGAAAGGGACGGCCGAATCCAGCCTGAAATCGCCTAAGGCCTACGCTGGGCAACCGCTTCCTTGAGGTACTCCGCGACCTGCTGCCCGTAATGTGCCCAGGTATAGTTCTCCGTCACGGTTCGCATCGCGTTTCTGCCTATCGACTCGCGCAGGTCCTGGTCCGATGAGAGGCGGGAAATGGCTTCGGCGAGAGACTCCGAATCATTGATCGGTACGTAGATCGCGCTCTTTCCGTGCTCCAGCGGCAAGCCGCAGTTCTTGGTCGTAAGGATGGGCAAGCCGGCTGCAGCGGCTTCCATTCCCGAACGCGAAGAACCCTCGGCAAAAGTCGGAAAGGCGAATAAGTCGGCTTGGGCGAATGCTGCCGCCACCGCCTCTGCGGGCGCGAAGGGGGTGTGGGTGAAAAACACCTCGTCACCCGGCTGCAGGCAACGCGCCCCGTTGCCCAGATGCCCTATCAACTCCAGGCGCAGATCGAGCCCGGAACGCCGGCAGCGGCGAATCGCCTCCAGCAAGAGGCGCACGCCCTTGCGAATATCGAAGTTCCCGGTAAACAGCATCCGCACCGGCCCATCGATGCGGTAATCGTGCTTCAGGTCAAAGAACTCTTCGCGTACTCCCAGATAGGCGACCCGCACCTTGTCCGCAGGGTAGCCCTCTCCGGCAAAGGTCTCTTTCACGAAGTCGGAGTTGACCAGGAGCATGTCAGCATCGGCGCAATCACGCAGCACGAGCTTCCATAGATCCGCCCCTGGGTCGTAGCCGGCCGGCAGACGGAAACGGGCAAACTCTTCTCGCAGGACCCGGTGCATAAAGGCTGGATGGGCGATCGAATGATCGGTGATGATCGCCAATCCATTGTGTCGAGCTCGCTTGATCGCGCCCGATTGGCCTGCTCCGCTGCGGACGAGTAGTACATCAGCGTCTTTCAGGTATCTCCGGCTGCCCCAGGCGGCCAGGCGGAACTCCATGCCGTAGGCGAGGTCGAGGGGAATCACCCGCGAACGTTGCACCAGGCGGATGAAAGTTCCGGCCACCTCTACCCAGGCCACAGGGGTGACGGAGACGCCAGGAATGCTGATCTGCCGGCCGGCCATCCGCCTGGCCAGGTTTTTTTCTCCGATAGATTTCCCCAGAAGCTCCACCAGCGCGGCTTGATTGTCTCTGGGTACCCAGCCGGTCAGAAAGTTTACTTCTACTCCCGCGGCGGCCAGAGCACGGGCTGTTTCGTGGAAGTGAAGCTTGCCGAATCCCGTGGCAACGATTGCTTTCAACGTTACTCTTCGACGTCCACGCGGGATTGGTAGTAGTCGTTATAAGCGCGGCCATAGTACTCGGCGTAATCGGAAGATTGCAGGTCCACCGCGTTCAGCACCACTCCGAGCAAGTGGGCTCCCGAACGCAAAAGAATCTCGCTGGCCCGTGCGACCACATTCCTCGAGGCTTGTCCGTAGCGCAGAACCAGCACCACGCCGTCGCTGATGGATACCAGCACAGCCGCATCGGTAACCGTCAAAACCGGCGGAGTATCGATCAGGATGAAGTCGTAGCTGGCGCGCAAGCCCTCGACCAGCCTCTGCATTTGCAGCGAGCCCAGCAACTCGGCCGGCATCGGCGCAATTGGACCTGCCGGGAGGATGTGCAGGGAGGGCACGGCCGGCACCGAAACAATCGCCTCGTGTAGCGCGGACTTGCCCGTCAACACGGAGGTAAGCCCAACCTTGTTGCCAATCCTGAAACGGAGATGCACCGACGGCCGCCGCAAGTCCGAGTCGATCAGCAGCACACGGGCGCCATTCAACGCAAACACGATCGCCTCCAATGTGGTGATCGATGTCTTGCCCTCAGAGGGTTTGGCGCTGCTGATCAGAATGACTTGGGGCGGGGTGCCTGCGCGTGAGAGAAGGATCGTGGTGCGCAGCGACCGGTAGGCTTCGGCCAGCCGCGACCAGGCCCCGGGAATCGTCGAGGTAGCATCCGCGACAAAGGTCTCCGGCGAGAGTAGCTTGGTGTCGACCTGCGGAACGACCCCAAGCATGGGCAGGCCAAGCCGCTCCTCGATGTCAAAAATGGTTTTGATATTTGTATCCAGCGCTTCCACCAGGAATGCCAGCAACAAGCCGATGCCCAGCCCGCAGAGCAGGCCCAGCGTCAGGTTGACCGACTTGCGCGGAGAGCTGGGGAAGTCGGGAGCGTCGGCAGGGTCGATGCGCCGGATATTGGTGGAGTGCAGACCGGCAATGATGCCTGCTTCCTGGAGACGTTGTTGCAGCCCGTCGTACAACGATCGATTGGATTCGTATTCGCGGCGGGCCAGCGAGTACTCAACTGCCTTGGAGTTGCCCATGTAAGCTGAGGCTTTTTCTGCCTCCAACCGGCGGCGCAGAGCGTCTTGATTCTGCGTGGCCGCGTTCAACTCCTCCTGCGCCCGGCTGATGACCGTGGCTTGCTCCCGCTTCATGCTCTGCGTGATTTCGTCGATTTCTGACCGCATCTCCACGAGCCTGGGATTCTTGGGCCCGTATTTGCTATTCAGGCTGGCGTATTCACCCTGCAGCTCAGTCGACCTCTGCTTCAGGGTCATCAGAACAGGGTCGGCGCTTAAGGTGGCCAGCACCTCTGGCGGCGCACTCTGCAGCGTGATCAACTTGGCTTGGGCAACCAGCCGTTGCGATTCAGCCTGGGTCACATCGTGGCTGATGTCGACCAGCCGCGAAAGCACAATACTTTGCGTCTGGTCGATACCGACCAATCCAATATCCTTTTGCACCACCAGCATGTGCTCCTGGCTTGCCTCCAGGCGGTTCTTCAGGTCGCCCAATTGCGCCTGCAGCCAGACCGAGACTTCCTGGGTCGCGGCATAATTGTCACTGAAGTTGTGCTGCACGTAGTTGGAGACCAGTGCGTTACATATCGCCGCGGCAAGCTCGGGGTTGCGTGCCGTATAGCTCAGGTCGAGAATATTGGTATGGCCGTAGCGCTCCGCCGCCAGACCTCCTTCGAAGATCCCGATCAGAGCGTGCCGATCCTGAATCTTGGATAGATCAAACGCGTGCGTCGACCCCAGCGGAAGAAAGTCCTTGTTCTGATCCAGGTGCAGCGACATGATGGTCTTCATCGCCAGGGTCGAGCTCTTCAGGATTGCGATCTCCGTATCCAGCTTGGTGACGTCAATGTATCCGCTGTCGTAGCCTCCGCCCGTGTCCACGCGGAACTGATCGGCAGTGTCCTGGGTAATTTCAATGTTCGCAGTCGAGCGGTATTCGTTCGGAGAAGTGGCGTTCTCAACGTACCCAGCGCCCGTTCCCAGCAGGGCGCACGTCAATACCAGCCAGATATATTTTTTGCCAATGAGGAGGAAGTGCTGCAGCGTCTGCCCGTCGTTCAAACCCAGACTGAGAAAGGAACGCTCGCGTTCACCCGCTTCGCGATACTCGGCTGCTGCGGCCTGATCGGATGGTGGGGGATAAACATTCATACGCTTGGAAGTTCACCGAATGGGTAAATTGAAGATGTCCGAAGGTAGAGCATCCCTCCTCTAGGAGTGCCCGCTGAAGAACCGCCGGGAAGAACCGGGGCAGCGGCCTGCCGTTCCTCAACCTGCACCTGCACCTGCCGGAAAGTGGTCGGATTCTCTTATTATATAAACTCCCAGATTATAAAGTGCCGTAAGCCCGTCCACCAATCTTTCTCGCGCGGTGGAACCAGCGTGACCAAACCCTTTCGTGAAAGCGCTCAACTCCTGCGCACCCGCGCCCTGATCGCCGACTCAACGGCGCCTGGATGGGTCAGAATGCGTTCGATCCGAAACAGGTAAGCGCGCAGGGTATCCATGGCCGTCCATCTGCGGCCGCGGGAAAGAGAAAACATGCGATCCGCATCCACTTTCATCATCTCCCCGTGCCGTCGCGACCCTGTGATTGACTGCGCGTGGACGCGAAAGAGTGCCAGATCTCGATTGAGATATTTGACCCTGGCGCCCCGCCGGACCATGTCCACCAGCAGTTCGCCGTCCCAGCAGGAACGATTGTTCACATTGAAACCGCCCACCGCCGCAAACGCCGACCGCCGGAAAAACGTCGCCTGTTGCAGCCAGGTGGCTGCTCCATAAAAATACCGGTCCACGGTGAAACCGGCTGCCCGGATGCGGCGAATGCGCCTGCCGTGTGCATCGATGATGAAGCCATTTCCCATCACGATGTCGCAATCGGGATTTTGTTCGAAGACTTGGCATACGCTGCTCATCGCTCCCGGCAGCAGCGCGTCGTCGGAGTTCAGAAACCCAAAAATGTCGCCGGAGGCCCGCTGAAACCCTTTGTTCAGACCGTCTGCCGCTCCCTGATCGGCTTCAAAAACGATGCGCGCCAGCCGGCTTGCAAACCCTGCGATCAGTTCCCGGCTTCCGTCTGTCGAGCCTGGATCCACGACGATGTATTCGATTGCAGGGTAATCCTGCGCCAGCACCGAGTTGAGCGCTTCCTCCAGATACTGGCGCTGATTGAAGGAGATGGTGACAACACTGAACTTCATCGGCAATTCGCTACCATTGGCTTTTTCGTGAGAGAGGTTACGGGGCCGTCCGATCAAGGTCCACAGGAAATCCGGTTGCGCTCCACGCCCACTGTGAAACCGCCCTGGAGAAAATGCTCTACCGCGTGAAGAAATAAGCCTGAGTGGCGAATCCGATCGCAGCCGTCAAAGCAATCTTCCCTGTCGCTTTCATCGCACTGGGAGGAATAAAGAGAATGTCGTCCGGCTGCATGGTGATGTCCGTCTTCCGGCCCCGCAATACGTCGTTGAGTCTGACCTGTTGCACCACGCGCGTCCCGCTGCCCGAGGTCCTCAGCAGCAGAGTACGTTGTTCCCAGGAGGATGGCTTGGCTCCCTGGGCGAGCGCAATTACCTGAGAGAGAGTTGTGTGATTGGAATCGCACAGCGGATAAGCTCCCGGCCGGCCCACGTTGCCGCCCACGTAGACCACGCCGCAACGGCTTACCAGGATGGTCTCCCCCGTCTTGAGTTGGAGTTCGGCATTGTCATTTTCGCGCAGCGTCGGATCCCATAGAACGGTCTGCGGATTTTTCATCGAGCCGGCGCCGAAGATTTCGATGACATGCCCGGCCCGATCGGTCACCCCGCCCGCTTCGGTGAGCATATCGATCAGCCGCTTCCTGCCTGCCAGTGCATAGATTCCAGGGGTATGCACTTCGCCCATCACCGTGACGCTGTAGCCGAACTGCTGGGTGGTGACGATTACATGGGGATCGCGCAGGAGTTGGCTTTGCTCAAAAAGCTGTGCGATCTCCTGTGCCGCCTGAACCGAGGTAAGTCCTTCAATGCGAAACAGGCCTACGTACGGGATCGCAATTTCCCCCGCAGGCGAGACCGGCATTCTCACTGTATATTCCGGGGAATCGAATACCTCCACCTCGACGATATCTCCGGGGTGGATCGGTCCATAACCCAGACCCCCTTCCGATGCCGGGCCCATCGGCGTCGCGCCTCTCGACGAACGCGCCGCCGGCGCCGCCGGGGGCAGGCTCGATTGCGGGAAGATGGGCTCAAGCGGCGCCGAATTCGACGAGGGATTACTGGGCGCGGGCGTGATCTGAATGGGCGCCGAATCCTGCGGTGCCATCCCGCTATCTTGAGCCCGGGCCTGCGGTGCGGCCATTGCAAGCTGCAGAATGCCGGCGGCAATCGAAACTCTGAGCGTTGCCCACCGTACCTGGTTCCAGACACGCCTACCAGACCCAACGTCGAGAGCCTTGGCAGCGCCCGCGGCCGCCGGGATCAGGAATCGTAAGACGTTGGGCTGCATCGCTAAGAGCATATCGCCTGCAGCTGTGGAGTTGGCAACAGCGCGCAGCGGTTCGAGCGGATTCTTATCGCTATGTACCAACGAGAGTACCTCGCAGTGGTTTTTCTGCCATCGATCGCATGGCCAAAGTGGTTTCACAGTAGGTGTAAGGGGTAATTGTGAACCGCACGAGCTCATACCGTGGGCATCCCATTTTGCTCGCGGCCCGCTCTTCGCTTTACCCGCTGTGCCGGAACACCGGCGTAAACAGTCCATGGCTCCAGGTCTCGCGTGGCCACCGAACCGAGACCAAGCACCGCCCCCTCCCCGACGTTGACTCCAGGAGAAACGGAGGCCCGCGCACACACCCATGAGTACGCGCCCAGGCTCATCGGAAAGGATACAAGAGGGAACGACGGATCATCGTAGTCATGCGTGGCCCCACAAATGTAAGCCTGTTGGGAAACGATGGCATGCGATCCCATGGACACGGGTGAAGGGTTATAGATTTCCGCCTCGTCGCCCAGGGATACTCCGTCCGCGCACACCAGATTCCAGGGAGCCCATACCCGGGACTTGGGATAAAAATGACAATTCGGACCTAGCTGGGCGCCGAAGCATCGCAAAAGAAAAACGCGCCAGGAATGAAAGGGCCGGGGAGACGTGCGAAACAAGAGCGCGCAACATACAGACCATGCCTGCCTGCGCATGCGATTCGGCAAGGAGAACGAAGGCCTGAGATAGGGGTCGGCGGTTTGGGCTGCTCGATACATCTTTACTACACGATGACATCAGAGAGAAGAAGTTGGAATGGGAAACACTTGCGAAACAAGATTCCTCGGGCCCTGGATTGGAAATGGCGCCGAAAGCAAAATGTTGGAGGCAAAGGCTTAGGAAAATCCCGCAAGGAGCACTGCGGATTGCCGGTGGGCTTACCTGACCCGGAGGACAATGCCAAAACTGAGAGTATAGGGCTTCAGCGTGGTGTCGATGAATTGGCCCGGCGCACCAGGCACAAACCCCGGAGGATAGTAGTGGTTCCCCAGATCCCAAAGTTGATACTGAAAGTCAACCATACGAAAATTCAGGGTTCGGTTCTTATGGTAGTCCACACCGCCGCCGAACTCGTAGACGATACTGTTATCTGTCTGACCACTATGATACGTAAGGTTGCCCGGGCCGATCATAAAGTCGCCATAGGGGCGAAACTTCTTATAAATGTAGTGAAGTTCGGGGCCGAACATGAAGGTTCTCTCGTTCGCGAAAGTGCCCTTGCTGTAAGTAAAGCGTGTGCCGAGCGCTGGTTGACCGAAGATGAACCGCCCGAGGCGGAAGTCAACGCCACCAGAAATACCCTGGTTCCAGCCGTTAGCGTCGAAAGGGTTACTGGGCTGAGGACTGCTCTTCGGGTAGTCAAGCGTGGAATTTCCATCGGCTTTCACTAGAGCATAGAGCCCATACACGTTGATCTGACTACCGCCACCCTTGATCGCGGGTACCACCTGGGCGTGAGACACATTCGGCAGTATTGCTCCCGCCACGACAACTGCGAAAGCTAGTGCTCTAGAGAGAAGTCGCATGTAATCCGCCCGTGAAATCAAATGTTGATGCCTTCAGTTCTGGAGATAGGAGAAAGCCAGGGGCTTGGATGTCGCGGTTCACTCCCCGGTTCAGGCTTCCCCGCGTATCACGCAGAGTACAGACAAAAATAGAGCATGCGCTGCATCCACTCGTTTCTACCAAGTAACCTCGCTGGTTACAAATCCAACAATAGTTGCAGCACTACTACACATAGGTTGCCCAAAAGTGGCGGCTTGCCGGGTGATTCCCGATCCGGAACTGTAAGATAGATACCCACTCTCGAAGCTGGACGAAATGTGTGTCGCAGCAGGCGTTCGTACGACAGTTGCGATGCACGCCCTGTTCGCAGCAACTTCCTGCTAATGCAACCTCAGGGTAATCAAAACACCCATGTCTGTCTAGAAGAGAAACGGCGCTGTGCGGGAACAGAACAGCGAAAACAATTAGCGCGCAAGGTACCGGATCAATTAGACAGCAACGCAACACAGACGCATCGTGATAGGCTTTACCCCGGCAAGAGCTTGCGAAACAGTGAAGGGTTCATTTGGCTCGAAAAAAGCGCCGCCGGAACCTTTTAGGGTAATAGCAGCGAGAGTACTCAACGCGCGGGAATATCACCAGAACCGTTCTCATGCATGGGTCTGTCGCATCGAGTGGACACGAGCCATGCTTTGGATCGGGTCTCGCACGCAACCATCTTCGCAATCGTGGAATTTTCGCAATCGCGGATTGATTTCGGCAGGACCCATGCGCTTGCGGTGGATTTGAGCCGGGGCGGCCGGCGCCGTTTCACAGTAGGTGTAGACGAACCCCGATTTCCTGTAGAGCTTTGTGGGTCCAATGAGCTGCATGCGGCCCGGCTGGCCGGGACCGCACATCCTTGCTCTCGGCCAGTGCCGCGCGCAGGAAATCGGGGGGAGCGAAGGACGTTTTCGTGGTTTTCTCCCAAAGAAACCCGGTCCTCTCGATCTTTATCAGCCCGCCGTGACTGTGAAACCGCTCCAGCACCGAGCTTCACGCGCTGCATCATGGAGTATTTCTCCTGTTACGATCGTGTGGATGGAGTAGCCGGTTCTCTAGCTGGGTGGCTATGTCAGCCCCCTTGATCGCATGACACGATCAGGAGAAGTGCTCTCGCGGGAGAAGTGCCTGGCCGGATAATGGCCCTCGATCGCAAGCATCTGGAGTTTTCATGTCTAAGACCGCCTTGCTTATCGGCGCCGGCCCTGCGGGTCTCACGGCCGCTCTGGAGTTCCTTCGCCGTTCGGATGTGCATCCCATTGTCCTCGAGGCTAGCCGCGAGATCGGTGGCATCTCGCGCACCATCCGCCACAATGGGAACCGCATCGACATTGGTGGCCATCGATTCTTCTCCAAATCGGACCGGGTGATGAACTGGTGGATGGATCTGATGCCGCCCGAGGCGAGCGCGGATACTCAGCATGCGTTGCAGCATCAGAGCAAGCAACGAATTTTAAAGACCGGCAGCCAAGGGCTTTCGCCAGAGACCACGGATCTGGTGATGCTGGTCCGTCCGCGCAAGAGCCGCATTTACTTCTTACGCAAATTCTTCGACTATCCCATCAAGCTGACCACGGACACGCTGCGCAAACTTGGTCTGATCCGCACCATGAAGATTGGTGTCAGCTACCTCCTGGCCAGGGTCTTCCCGCGCAAGGTGGAAAAATCGCTCGAGGATTTCCTGATCAATCGCTTTGGCCGCCAACTGTACCTCACTTTTTTCAAGTCTTACACGGAGAAGGTCTGGGGCGTTCCCTGCGAGGCGATCAGCGCCGAATGGGGCGCGCAGCGCATCAAGGGACTGTCTCTCACCACCGCTGTTCTGCATTTTTTCAGGAAGGCATTTGCCTCCCGCACGGACGAGGCGATCCAGCAGAAGGGAACCGAGACATCGCTGATTGAGAAATTTCTATATCCGAAATACGGGCCTGGTCAGCTCTGGGAACACGCCGCCGATCAGATTCGTCGACAAGGCGGAGAGATTCTTCTGGGTTGGCGCGCCACCCGGCTCTTTGTGGAAGGCAATGTGATCACGGCAGTTGAGGCGGTCAGCGATAGCGGGGAAAAGTGCCGTTTCGCGGCCGACTATGTCTTCTCCACCATGCCCGTGCGCGAACTAATCGACGCCATGGACACCCCGATTCCCAGCGAAGTCCGCGAGGTCAGCGACGGCCTGCAATATCGCGACTTCATTACCGTGGGACTTCTGGTCGATCGGTTGACAGTGTGCGAAGCGGACGGAGGCCCGCTCAAAGACAACTGGATCTACATTCAGGAGCCGGACGTACTGGTGGGACGCCTGCAAATCTTCAACAACTGGAGCCCGTACATGGTCTCCGACCCCTCCAAGACCTGGATCGGACTCGAGTATTTCTGTTACCAGACCGACGCCTTATGGAATATGGCGGATGAAGACTTGAAGAAATTCGCCATTGCCGAAGTGGAAAAGATCGGGATTTTGCGGGCTTGTGACGTAACCGACGCGCATGTGGTTCGCGTCCCGAAGACCTACCCGGCCTATTTTGGAACATACGACCGATTCCATGTCATCCGCGAGTTTCTCGATCATTTCCATAATTTGTACCTGGTAGGCCGAAATGGGATGCACAAGTACAACAATCAGGATCACTCGATGCTTACCGCCATGACAGCGGTCGATAATATCATCGCTGGCATCCGGGAGAAGGACAACGTCTGGTCCATCAACACCGAGATGGAATATCATGAGGAAGAAGTAAAGACAGAAGCACGCGCCGCCGGCTCCCCCTCTACCGACTCAGACAGGGTAAGGGCCGACGTTTAGGGCATTCTCCTGTTTCCTGTGTTGTACTAGGAGTAGATCCCATACAGCCGTTTCCAGGAATTGCATTGAAGGGTGGCGCTGGGGCAGGAATTGTTTCCGATCCTGCGCCAACTCGACAGCGCTTCACTCGATTTGTCGTGTCAGGCTTGCACAATTTGAGTATGGCTTTCCCCAAAAAAATGTCACATCATGGCTCTGGAGCGTTTTAACAATTGGTGGAAGCCAGGGAAAACCGCCCCACTCAGGCGTTCCGCCGAAAACCGGGGTCCCCGGCAAGCGAAGCTTCCTGGGGTGGAAAGAACGCCTGCGCATAGCCAACTCTGACCAGATCACAGTAATAGTGAAAATGCTCTAAGTCCAACGCGGAGATCCGGAGAATCAAGATGAGCGAATCCATTGCAATCACGGTAGTCGGATCGGGATACGTTGGCTTGGTGGCAGCGGCTTGCTTTGCTGAGATCGGCCATCGTGTGCTATGCGTCGACAATGACGAAGCCAAGGTAAATGCGCTCAATCAGGGCGTGGTGCCTATTCACGAGGAGTTTCTCCCCGAGTTGTTGGGGAGACACCGTGCCAGCGGCCACATTCAGTTCACCACCGACCTGAGCCATGCCACGCAGGCGTCGCAGGCCATCTTCATCGCCGTAGGCACGCCGCAAAGCCAGACGGGCAACGCCGATCTCTCCTACGTCGACGCGGTCGCCAGCGAGATCGCCCGCTCCATCCAGTCTTATAAGGTCATCGTTGAGAAAAGCACGGTGCCGGTGTACACCAACGACTGGGTTCGACGCACGATCGAACGTAATGGTGTTTCGCGCTCGCTCTTTGACGTAACTTCGAATCCTGAATTCCTTCGCGAAGGCACCGCGGTGAAGGATTTTCTTCATCCTGACAGGATTGTTCTCGGCGCCGACAGTGACGCGGCGGCGCGTTTGCTCGCCGCCATCTATGAGCCACTCACTTCAGGCAGTTACTACGACCGCTCCGACGCGGTTCCTGGCGGCCGGTCCGCTACCGATCTCCCGCCGCTTCTTGAGACCTCGACCAAGGCCGCTGAACTCATCAAGCACGCCTCGAATGCATTCCTGGCCATGAAGATCTCCTTCATTAACGTAGTCGCCAATCTCTGCGAAGCGGTGGACGCGGATGTCGACCAGGTGGCGCGCGGAATGGGACTGGACAAGCGGATCGGCAAGCGCTTCCTAAGCGCCGGCATCGGCTACGGCGGCTCCTGCTTCCCTAAGGATGTCGCGGCCTTCCGCTATGTTGCGCAGCAATTGGGTATCGACTTTGGGCTGCTTGCGGAAGTGGAAAAGATCAACGAGCTGCAGAAAGAGCGCTTCTTTCAGAAAGTTCGCTCCGCACTGTGGACCCTGCGCGCCAAGCGTCTCGGTGTGCTCGGCCTGGCCTTTAAAGGGGGCACCGACGATATCCGCGAGTCTCCCGCCCTGGAACTCATCCGCATGCTGCTCGATGCCGGAAGCTCGGTCTGCGCCCATGATCCCGCCGCCATCGAACGGGCCAAGCTGGAAATGCCTCCCCGCGAAAACCTGCAATACACTGACGATCCGTATGCCGCCGCGGACAATGCCGATGCTTTGTTGATCCTTACCGACTGGGCGGAATTCAGCCGCCTGGACCTCAAGAGGTTGCGCTACACCCTGCGCTACCCCATCATCATCGACGGTCGCAATCTTTTCGATCCCCGGGTAATGCAGGACCTCGGGTTCACTTATCTCAGTGTAGGCAGGCCCTCCCAGCACACGTCGGTCGAATCTGCATCGACCAAACGCTGGCCTTAGCTGACGCCGGATCGATTTTAAGACGAGGTGAAACCGCATTTTGACGACGCAGCGTGTCCTGGTCACTGGGGCCGCCGGATTTCTCGGCTCCCATCTGTGCGATGCACTTCTCGCCCAAGGCCACCATGTGGTGGGCGTGGACAACTTTGCCACCGGGCGTTCCGCCAACCTGGCCGGCCTGAGCAACGACCCGCGATTCACCCTGGTTGAGCAAGACATATGTCAACCGTTCGACCTTGGTCCCGTCGATTATCTCTTCAACTTCGCCTCCCCCGCCAGCCCTGCCGATTACGCGCGGCTCGGCCCGGAAACGCTCAATGCCGGTTCCGTGGGGACCACGAATGTTTTGCATCTGGCGCGTAAATATCAGGCCGGTTTCCTGCACGCCTCCACGTCCGAATGCTACGGCGACCCTGATGTTCACCCACAGACGGAAAGCTATTGGGGCCGCGTCAACCCCGTTGGACCGCGTTCGGTCTACGATGAGGCCAAGCGATTCTCCGAGGCCCTCATCATGGCCCACCACCGCTACTACAGCGTGGATACCCGCATGGTGCGCATCTTCAACACCTACGGCCCGCGCTTGCAGCCAACTGATGGGCGCGTCATCTCCAACCTCATGATCCAGGCGCTGCTCGATGAAGATCTCACGATCTACGGAGATGGCAGCCAGACGAGAAGCTTTTGCTATGTCTCCGATTTGATCGCGGGCATTCTTCTTCTCTCGCGTTCCAATGAACATTTTCCGGTGAACATCGGTAACCCGGTGGAGTGGAGCATCAAGGACTGTGCGCGCGAGGTCGTGGCTGTCACCGGCTCGCGCAGCAATATCCGCTACGAGCCTCTGCCGGTAGACGATCCAATGCAGCGCTGCCCCGACATCACCAAGGCAAGAACCCTTCTCGGGTGGGAGCCAAAGATCGATCTCCGCGAGGGTCTCAAGCTG
>PLZN01000439.1 GCA_003152195.1 Acidobacteriaceae bacterium | reverse complement strand
CGCCTTCATGAATAATGCAGGTTAGCAAGACCAGTCCCAACAGGGCCAACTTTAGACACCTTCCCATTAGCGAGTTCTCCAGGCCAGGTTCGCAGCCATGCCCAGATTTTCTCCTGGCTTTGGCTTTGACGCTGTACCTCCCAAGGCGTAGCGCTATGTGCCGCCCGTAATCCTTAACGGTAATGGATCAAAACCCAGACATTCGCCTGGGTGGCGGTTTAAGGCTCCGCGGTCATCTCGTCCCATTTCGGTTAGTTCAGCCGGGTCCACTTGCGCCAGCAATTTAGACTCCATCGACCAATTCCGAGAGGCTTACCCCCAGTGCCTTGGCAATGGCAGCCAGGGTTTTAAGGCTGGGGTTACCGATGCCATCTTCCAATCTCGACAGGAGACCCTGGTCTACCCTAGCCGCCCGCGATAGCTCGACCTGCGACCATCCCCTAGCTTCCCTGAGTCGCTTTATCTGGACACTCAGCTTCGTTACCTTCATGAAAAAACAATAGCCTTTCCGCTTGCATATGTAAATAGACATATGTTTAAATACATATCAGTGAGGGAAACCAGGATGCGAACTGCAACCAAACCAACCGCCAAGACCGCCGTTAAGCAGCCCGGGTTTGTCACATATCAGCTCTGTTCACGCCGTGTACGCCACACCGGACCTTGCGGAGATTTCGTTCGTGCCTATGCGGTCAACTACTGGCTCTGCGGAGCAAAGAAGCCTCGGGGTGCGAAATGACTGAATTGATCGCGCAGAAATACGCCAGATCTTTGGGGCTCATCCTCTCGATACCGCCTTAACACTCCATAGCCCGCCGCCCGCAAACTCCCGGGCGATACATGCACCTATTCGGGGACCAAATTCCGTGACTTTTGGGTAAATTGCTGATCTTGGCTAAGGTGGCTTGTTGGGTAAAGCTGGTCGGGTGATCGAGAGAAGGGCCTTCTCTAACGGGCCAGTCTTTCGCACCCGTGCCCTTGCATGCAGGCATGATGCACCTGCTTCAGGCGGAGGCTCACATGGCGGAGACGGGGAAAAAACCTGCAGGGGAGAATAATCATAAGCACGCGCAATGACATGATGACCAGGGCGGACATCCGCACAGAGCTAGGGTGGAACGATGACATGATCCATTCCCTTCTCCAGAACCCAGACTCGACCAGCGTCCGGCGTTGCAAAAACACAGGCGGATACACATCTGGGCATTACTACCGCGACCGAGTGCTGGCCGTCGCGCAGTCGACGGAGGGCCGGGCCGCCAAACGGCGGTGGGATGTTACGCTACGCGGTGACACGCCCAATCCAGGTTGGACGACAAGACTCGGCGATATAGGCCAGGCAATAGGCATCACAGCGGTGGCAGCCGGGAAGATCCTGGAGCGAATGGGATTCCGCGTCGGCAAGTGTGTCACCGATAGCGCTGTAGCGGCTGGAATCGGAGTCCGCCGGTGGGACGGGTACGCCATCCACAATGATTGGCACCTGGATCGCGTGGTTTCCGCCATCAGATCGGCAGCCCAGGTCCCCGGTAACCCAGAAGTCGCTGATGCTCTCGCCGCAGCGATCGCTAAACAGGAGGCAAGGGAGCGGGTGGCGGCCCGCAAGCGCGAACACGAGGAGACGGAAGCCGCACGGCGGCAAGAGGAGGAAGCCGTGATATCCGTGCTACAGGCCGACCTGCGAGCGCTACGCACTACTGACCCTGGTATGAGCCTGCTCACAGCCGTCGAGTACATCACCTCTGACCCTGCCCACCGGATTGCTCTCTACAGACGTTGTAGTGCTGAGGATCTGAGCATCAGAACCAGGGGCATGGGTCAAGACGACCTCCTTCTTTTGAACATCGCATCGTCAGTCGCCAAGGATCTTGCGTTACTTGAGCGCCGCGCTAAGGCCGAAGGGTTTCAGGTTTCATTTACGAGGAGGGATGAAACCGTGACCCCCGGCCCGGGAACGATCCGAGGACTGGTCTGGCCCAAAGTCAGTTCACCTCTCCTCCTCCACGCAGTCCCGAAGGTCGTGCGGCCCTTCTTGACCGGCAAGCAACCGGGCTCAGGCAGTTGATCCGACTGTGGGGACTCCAGTCTGCGAGTGGCTTTCTCTATATGTGGCCTTCGCGAGACTCATCGATACCGGCGGCTATGCCCCGAGAAGACTGGCACACGCCTCANNTATGAACACCTATTGTGTGATCCTTTGCATCGAGCCCTTGGTCACCCCCATATGCTATCCACGCACGAAGCGCTTCTACCTCAGAGCCGCTACGGCTGATGGGGCGATACAAACCGCATCACACGACAATCCTCATTGGCGTGTCATTGGCATTGAGCCCAGCGATTTGTTTGCCCGCCTTCTACAGGGTGATCCTTCACCCCGTGCACCGTACGATTGGCACGCTGCTTGAAGTCACGCCTCGTTCCGTCGGAAAGAGGGGTTCGCCGCCGTCTGCTGGTTGCCGCTCATGCTGGTCGATGGTGGTAGCCCCTGGAGACTCCCCCGGCCCGACCTTCGCTGGCGAAATGGGACCCAAGGAATCGCCCGCTCAGTCAAATGCGGATGTTCGACGAGGCGATGCGGAACGGGCAGCCCATCAAAGATGACGATGAAGTTCTGGCACAACAGAGCCCAACCAAACATCCGATCAGGCAAGTAGTTGTTCTTGACGCTCACATCAGGGCAGTACGAGAGGCTGAAACGTACTAGCAGGCAGGCTACTCAGCGGCTCTCAACAGCTTAGGAGGTTTCTAATTGCCTTCCTTTGGGGCCTGAGCGTCGACTGGCAATGAGGTCATCGATTGACCTCAGCCGAGTTTCGAACGAAGTGTCGTATCGACTCATCCCAGCCTCCCGATAGACATCCCGAGCCAACGCAATTGCCGTCCGTGCCTCTTCCAGCCGCCCTGTCCCACTCTCCCGCTCCCCCAATGTCCAAAGCGCGTTGCCGAGGTTGTTCTGGGTTGCAGCCCAATCCAGCGGCACCCGTTCGGGGGTTCTTTCCTTGAGCGCCTCGCGATAAGCGGACACTCCCTCTTCCAGCGACCCGCTCACGCTCTCCTGCTCCCCCAATCTCAGAAACGCGTTGCCCAGGTTGTTTTGGGTCACCGCCCAAGCCAGAGGAACCCGCTCGCGGGTGTATTCCTTGAGGGCCTCGCGATAGGCCGACAGCGCTTCTTCCAACCGCTCTGTCCCGCTCGCACGCTCCCCCAATACCCGAAACGCGTTGCCCAAGTTGTTTTGGCTGGTTGCCCACTGCACTTCACTTCTACGGAAAGCCGGTTTTACGGCAACATGGATCACTTCCGTATAGACCGTCATTCGGGAGCCACCGTCGCTTCCGCCATGCCGGCTCGTTATTACTAGTCGACCGACGGCATGGAAAAGCCCATCCCCGAGGTGAATGCCCCTTGGATCTTTGAGGCATCGAATCCATTCGCCATTCGCGACGTCGCGGTAGGTGCGAGCTGTCGCCCCAATGGTTGATAGGCCAAGCACGTGGAACCGGGTCTATTGAAAAAGACCCTATGTGTTGACATTCAACATGTTTGTCCGGTAATTTATCCGTTGAAGTTCAACGGTGGGGCGATGGCTGAGGGGAAGTCGGATGTTCTGCAGGGCACGCTGGACCTGATGGTGTTGAAGACGCTGGAATCGATGGGTTCGTTGCATGGGTATGCGATCGCGCGGCGCATTGAGCAGGTTAGCGATCACACCGTGATGATGAACCAGGGAACCATTTACCCGGCGTTGTTGCGCTTGCAGCAGCGCAAGTGGATCAAGGCAGAGTGGGGCGTCTCTGAAACTGGCCGTCGCGCCAAGTTCTATTCGCTGAGCAAACTCGGGCGGCAAAAGATCGACACGGAGACTGAGAACTGGGAGCGAGTTGCCGCGACCATGGCGCGCTTTCTTGCCCAATCCAGTTAAGGAGTGAGCGATGGACTGGATACGAGTTCTACAGAGCCGCTGCGAAGCGGTCTTCTACCGGAAAAAGCTCGACAGAGATCTCAAGGAGGAGCTGCTCGCGCATATGGATCTCGCGACCGAGGAGAACTTGAAGCGCGGTATGTCGGACGAGGAAGCGCGGACGACGGCGCTGCGTTCCTTCGGTGGTGTGACGCAGACCCTGGAGCGTTATCGGGTCGAGCGGGGGCTGCCGTTTCTGGAGGCCCTGGCCATGGATGTACGTTATGCCCTGCGGCAATTGCGTAAGTCTCCAGGCTTTACTATCACCGCTATCCTAACGCTAGCGTTGGGCATCGGCGGTATGACCGCAGTGTTTTCCGTGGTAGAGGCGGTGTTGCTGCGGCCGCTGCCGTTCAAAGATTCGGGGCGACTCATCAGCCTGCATGAGTCGGTTCGTGAAGATCCGCATGACTTCAATGTGACTGCTCCCGACATTCTGATCTTCCAGCGCGAAAGCAAGGCGTTCTCCGGGGAAGGCGGGTATATAGCTGCTGGCTACGACGTGACCGGGACGGGAGCGCCATTCCGTGCAACGGTAGAAAGAGTGAGTGCCTCGGTGTTTCCTGTCCTCGGTATCGATCCACTCCTCGGTCGCGCATTCACACAGGAAGAAGATGCCAATGCAGCGCCGGTGACCGTGATCAGCTATTCGCTTTGGCAAGAGAAGTTCCAGAGCGATCCAGGCGTAGTGGGCAAGACGATCGATCTCGATCGGCGCCCGTACGTCGTCATCGGAGTCATGCCGCGAGACTTCGAGTTCCCGCTCGATGCAGGCCGCTTGAGCCATCGCGATCTGTGGGTTCCCTTGAGTCTGACGCCGGTCGAAAAGAATTCAGAGGGCGAGAACTACGACTACGGTCTGGTAGCGCGCCTGCGACCGGGCGTCAGCACGGCGCAGGCACAGTTCGACATCGATCGGGTGATCGCGGGCATTCAGCCCGGATATACGGCGGTAGCCAATCTGCATCTGCATGGGTATTTCAGGACGCTGAAGGAGGAGACGGTGCGCATGGCGCGGCCGTTCCTGAATATACTGCTTGGAGCTGTCAGCCTGATCCTCCTGATCGCCTGCGTGAACATCGCGAACCTGCTACTGGTGCGGGCGGCCGGGCGAAAGCGAGAGTTCGGAGTCCGTTTGGCATTGGGCGCGGCACGGCGCGTCGTGTTGAGGCAGTTATTGACCGAGAGTCTGCTGCTGAGCGCGATTGGCGGGACATTAGGCATTGCGCTCGCGATGGTACTGGTGCGGGCGGCCGCGGTTGCCCTGCCGGACTCGCTGCCCCGGTTGAGCGAGATTGCGATTCGATGGCCCATGTTTGCTGCTACCTTGGGAATAGTTGGCTTGACAGGCGTCCTCTGCGGAATCGTGCCAGCGCTGGCTGGCGTGCGTACCGATGTTCTTGATTCCTTGCGGGACGGTGGTCAAGCAGCGGGGAAGGGGCGCGCGCAGCACAAGCTGCAGAACATTCTGGTGATGCTTGAGATTGCTTTGGCAATGCTTTTGCTCGTTGCATCCGGCCTGTTGCTTCGCAGCTTTGCGAAGATGCTCGAAACCGACCCGGGCTTTCAGCCGCAACATGTTCTGACAGCCTCTCTGTCACTGCCAAGGCACGATTACCCCACACAGCAGAAAGTGGACGAGTTCTACGCAGAACTGCAGTGGAGACTAGAAACCCTGCCTGGAGTGATGAGCGCAGGCTTCTCCTCCAATATTCCGATTGTCGGCCTGAATGGCGGACGGCTCATCACGCCGGAGGGCCATGTGCGGTCGCCAGGCGAGGGCTTCCTCATCGCGTCCACCTATCTTGTGCAGGGCGACTATTTCCAGTCGCTTCGTATTCCGCTGATCCGCGGCCGTGCGTTCGACGATCGTGATGAGCAGGCCGGCGCTCCACTGGTTGCAATCATAAGCCAGTCGTTTGCCGCAACATATTTCCATGACAAGGACCCGATTGGTTTGCGGATGAAGATCGGCGCCAAATTTGATAGCCCGATGCCAGCCATAACTGTGGTGGGCGTCGTTGGGGATGTGAAGCAAGGTCCGCTCGATCAGCCA
>PLZN01000577.1:5567-5743 GCA_003152195.1 Acidobacteriaceae bacterium | reverse complement strand
CCAGGAGTATCTGAAGCTGGGCGGGCTGGGCTTCCTGATCGGCGATGGCCGCCTGAACTACGCGCGCGAAGACATTGTGGAGGGTTACTACACCATGCACGCGTGGCGCGGCGTCTCCTACGCGCTGGACGCGCAGTATATCGACCACCCGGGATACAACCAGGACCGCGGGCCGG
>PLZN01000577.1:194-5464 GCA_003152195.1 Acidobacteriaceae bacterium | reverse complement strand
TGTGCATCTCGCGGCTGCCGGCGCACGAATCCATAGTGACGCCCGGCTCGCACTGCATGGCGTGCGGACATGCGGTGCGGTGGTACGACAATCTGCCTGTGCTGAGCTGGATTGTGTTGCGCGGGCGCTGCAGGGACTGCAAGACGAGAATTTCGTGGCGCTATCCGGCGGTGGAATTGGCGGTGGGAGTTTGGTTTGCGCTAGCAGGCGGCAGGATATTTCTTAGCCTCGCGCCGTCTTTCAACGCCGACAATCCAATGGGCCTTCGATACGAAAACGCCGTCGCAACACTGGGATTTACGATCCTGGGATTTCTGCTGATTGGGCTGATGGTGATGGACTGGCAGACGCAGCGGCTGCCGGATGCATTCACGCTGACCGGAATCGGTATTGGCTTTGCCCTCACTTGTGTTCAGGCGCTTTTTCTCGCGCCGGGCGACGGCGACGTTGTACTCAACACGACGCATCCGCTTCGCATGTCCAGTCCGGGGAGCTCTGCGTCACAGGGCAACGTCTTCCTCACGGGCACGGAGGCGCTGATCATGGGGCGCATCGCCGCGATTGCCGGCGCGGCGCTGATCCTGCTGGCGGTGCGCTGGGGCTACACGACGCTGCGCAAGCGCGACGGCATGGGCCTGGGCGATGTCAAACTGCTGGCGATGATCGCGGCGTTCCTCGGCTTCGGCGAGACACTGCTCGCCTTGTTTGCCGGAGTGCTGGCGGCCAGCGTTTACGGCATCGTTCTGCTGGTGCGCCGACGGGCGAGCGGCGCGAGCAAACTGCCGCTGGGCAGCTTCCTCGCCGCCGGCGGCCTCTTCGCGGCTCTCTTCGGGTCGCGAATCATCGACTGGTACCTGGGGCTGCTGCGGTGAGGGTGCTATAGGTCGGGCTTTCAGCCCTCTGTCTTCATCTGAACCTCTTCATGGGGCTGCGCCCATGCTGGTATAAGCCGGGCCTTCGGCCCTAGGTTTGCGGGATGGCGATCGTCGTCACTTGATACGTATGCAACAGGGCGGTTTGCTTGACACTTGACCTGCCCGATTCTAGAGTCAAAGCTGGTGATGCCGACAATCCCATACATCTGGAACTACCTGCCCCTGGCGTTGCATATCGTGGGCGCGCTGGGCATCGCCGCCGGCATGGTGGCCGCCTCCTTTTTCATCGGACGCCACCGCAACTACCGCACCAAACTGGACCCGTATGAGTGCGGCATGGACCCGGTGGGCGACGCGCGCGGCCGCTTCTCCGTGCGCTTCTACATGGTCGCAATGCTCTTCATCCTCTTCGACGTGGAGGCGGTCTTCCTGCTTCCCTGGGCGGTGATCTTCCGCCGCCTGCCGGGCATCACCGGCTCGCGGATGTTCGGCTTCTGGGAGATGCTGGTCTACCTCGGCTTCGTGCTGGTCGGCTTCTTCTATGTTCTGAAAAAGGGAATTCTGGACTGGTCCTTCGACAGGGCGGATCTCTAATGGACGCTCCCAACGAGCGGGACGCGGTTCTGCAAGCGCATGCGCAGAACCACGCCATCGCTGCCCTGCTGGCCGTCAAGCCCGCCTGCATCGTCAATGCCCGCTTCGACTGCGGCGAATTGACCCTCTGGATCGCGCGCGATGACATCCGCCCGGTCTGCCGTACGCTGCAGAAGGCCGGATACAACTTCCTGGTGGACGTCACCTGCGTCGATTGGTACCCCAGCGAACCTCGCTTTCAGGTGACCTATCACCTCCTTTCCCACAGCCTCAAGCAGCGGCTGCGGCTCTGCGTCATGGTGGATAGCCTCGATACCGAAGTAGCCAGCATTACCCCAGAGTGGCCATCGGCCAACTTTTATGAGCGCGAAGTCTGGGATCTCTTCGGCGTGCGCTTCGGCGGACATCCCAACCTGCGCCGCATCATGTTGCCCGACGAGTGGGAAGGTCATCCCTTACGCAAGGACTATCCGGTGGAGGGCTACCGCTAATGGACGCCGCGGATTTCGCCATTTCGCCGCTGATCGAACCGCGCGTGGAGGAAGGCTCCAAGGACCGCACCATGGTCCTGAACATGGGGCCGCAGCACCCCTCCACCCACGGCGTACTCCGCCTGGTGCTGGAGATCGACGGCGAGACGGTGCTGCGCCTGGTTCCCGACATCGGCTTCCTGCATACCGGCATCGAGAAGACCTGCGAGGCCAAGTTTTATCAGCAGGTGGTTCCGCTCACCGACCGCATCGACTACCTCAGCCCGATGTCCAACAACCTTTGTTATTGCCTGGCGGTGGAGAAGCTGCTGCAGCTGGAGATTCCGCCGCGTGCACAGTGGCTGCGCGTGCTGTTGAACGAGCTGACCCGCCTCCAGTCTCACCTGGTCTGGCTGGGCACCCACGCCATGGACATCGGCGCCCTCACCCTATTCCTTTACACCTTTCGCGAGCGGGAAGAGATCCTCAAGATCTTTGAGGATGTCAGTGGCCAGCGCATGATGGGTTCCTATTTCCGCGTGGGCGGCATCGCCCTGGAGCCGCCAGTCAATTTCCATGAACGGGTGCAGAACCTGCTCAAGATGATGCCGGAAAGAATCGACGAGTACGAAAATCTGCTCAATGGAAATCCCATCTGGATGAGCCGGTTAAAGGGCGTCGGCTACCTCAGCGCTGCCGATGCTATCGCCCTGGGAGTCACCGGGCCGCCGTTGCGCGCCAGCGGAGTCGATTGGGACCTGCGCCGCGACATGCCCTACTCCAGCTATGAAAAGTTCCAATTCAAAGTCCCCGTCTCCGATGTAGGCGATGTATGGACCCGCTACCTGCTGCGCGTAGAAGAGATGCGGGAATCGGTAAAGATCTGTCAGCAGGCGCTCGACGGAATGCCGCAGGGTCCGTTGAAGGCCAACGCGCCCAAGGTGGTGCTGCCGGACCGGGAAAAGATGAAGACCCAGATGGAGTCTCTCATCTATCACTTTAAGATCGTCACTGAAGGGTTTGCCGTTCCCGCCGGGCAGGTCTATCAGGCGATCGAATCCCCTCGCGGGGAGATGGGCTACTTCGTGGTCAGCGACGGCACCGCAAAGCCTTACCGTGTGCACATGCGCAACCCTACTTTTGCTTCCCTGCAGGCCCTGGAAACCATGTGCGTGGGGCGCTTGTTGGCTGACGTCGTTGCTGTCATCGGTTCCATCGATATTGTGCTCGGAGAAATCGACCGGTGAGCAATGAGGCTGGGCTCTCGCAATGGAACCTATCCAGGTGCGCTCGCAAATCTGGGAGTCCCTGGTTACCATGCTGCGGGTCTATGCGCATGCGGCCAGCCTCAATGGCAAGGAATACGCGGTGACGGCCGTCTCTAACCGCGCGTGGGTGAAACATGGGGACTGCTCGCTGGTCCTTTGCTTTCGTCCTGAGACCGGGGCAGCGACTTGGCGCGTGATCCAACCGGAGCGGGAAACCTGGGGCGCGTTCCAGATCGAGCATGACGGCGCTCTAACCTTCCCGGAGGGCGAGAAACAACTGGATACAGCGGCAATTGACTGGATGGAACAACTCGTCCATGCGGCGAGAGCATCGGGGATTTCTTAAGATCAAATCATGAGCACAGAGATCAAGACCATCTTCAGTCCAGCCCTGGCGGCGCGCTTCGACCGCCTGGTCACGCTCTATCCGCTGCGCCGGTCGGCGCTGATCCCCATGCTGCTCTATGCGCAGGATGAGGTCGGTTATCTATCCGGCCAGGTGATCAGCGAAGTGGCCGTCAGGGTCCAGATCACGGAACTCGATGTCCGCAATGTCATCAGCTATTACTCCCTGCTGCATACTGCACCGGCGGGCAAGTATCATGTACAGGTATGCACCAACATCAGCTGCATGCTGCGCGGCGGCAATGAGCTCTTCGCTCACTGCAAAGAGCGTTTAGGCATCGGCAACAAGGAAACCACGCCCGATAAGCTTTTTTCGCTGGAAGAAGTGGAGTGCATCGGCGCCTGCAGTTGGGCTCCGGCCGTCCAGATAAACTATGACTTCCACGAAAATCTGACGCCGGAGTCGATGGACAAGGTTCTGGACGGCTACCGCTCTAAAGCGGCTTCACGTTAGCTGGAGGCTTTTCACGAGGAAAAAGTAAATAGCAAAAGTAAATAGCAAAAATGAATTGTCATCCCGACCGGAGCGTAGCGCAGTGGAGGGACCTGCGGTTTCAATCCTTCCCTGGAAAATGTCCGTTGTCAGCCACATGCTCAGCTCGACGAAGAACGATTCTTCTCACGGCTTACGTACTCGGAGAAAACCTTGGCTTATCTAGTCTCCCATCCAGATGAAGTGAAGTTGGTCTCGTCCCGTTTCGGCAAGGGCGCGGCCTCCATCGACAAGTATCTCGAGCTGGACGGCTACACCGCCACGCGCAAGGCCATCGCGCTGGGCGCTGAAGGGATCATCACGGAGATGAAAGCCTCCAACCTGCGCGGGCGGGGCGGCGCGGGCTTCCCTACCGGGCTGAAGTGGTCCTTCGTGCCCAAGCAATCGCAGAAGCCAAAGTATGTTCTGGTAAACGGAGATGAAAGCGAGCCCGGCACCTGCAAAGACCGGTTGATCTTCGAGCACGACCCCCACTCGGTGATTGAGGGAGTGATCATTGCCGGACTGGCCATCGGCGCCAAGACTGGCTTCATCTACCTGCGCGGCGAGTACCGCTACCTGCTCAAGATCATGGAGCAAGCCATCGACGACGCCTACGCCAAAGGCTTTCTGGGCAAGAAGATCTTCGGGACGGAGACCGAGTTTCAGATCATTACGCAGACCGGCGCGGGCGCGTATGAGGTGGGCGAAGAGTCGGCGCTGATGGAGTCGCTGGANNCGCTCGAAGGCAAGCGCGGCATCCCCCGTATCCGGCCCCCCTTTCCCGCGGTCGTGGGCCTCTATGGCGGCCCGACCATCATTAATAACGCCGAGACCCTGGCCACGGTACCCCATATTTTCCGCGTCGGCGCGGCGGAGTACGCCAAGATGGGCTCGGAGCGCAACGGCGGCACCCGCCTCTTCTGTCTCAGCGGTGATGTCGAGCGCCCCGGCGTCTACGANNAGCTGAAAGCCGTCGTCCCCGGCGGGTCATCCACTCCCGCCCTGCTGCCGGCGGAGATCGATATCGGCATGGACTTCGACCAAGTCGGCAAGGCGGGCAGCATGCTTGGCTCCGGCGGCGTCGTGATCCTGGACGACACCGTCTGCATGGTGGAGTTTGCCCTCCGCACCATGAAGTTCTACCAACACGAGAGCTGTGGATGGTGTATTCCCTGCCGCGAAG
>PLZN01000577.1:0-161 GCA_003152195.1 Acidobacteriaceae bacterium | reverse complement strand
ATCGCCTTCGTGGACAAGTTTCGCCAGGAGTTTGAGGAACACCTGGACGGCAAGCCGTGTCCGTTCGCCCACCAGCCGGAAGCCGCCCTGGCCGGCGCTTGAAAACAGCCTCGCTCACCGAACAAAAGACAGGAATCCATGGCTGACGTAACCTTTACCGT
>PLZN01000257.1 GCA_003152195.1 Acidobacteriaceae bacterium | reverse complement strand
TTCGAACAGGCTCTCAAGGTCACTCGTCAGCTATCTGCAAGCGACCGCGACGCGCTAATCGTCCGGCTAGACCGTGTGCGCACCATCAGCCACAATCTGGGCTATGGCGTTGGCGATGCCATGGACTCCCTCCTTGTCAATTACATCGGCACCTGACCACCCGTCGGCAGCTGGTTCACTCTCGAACAGACCTGCTTCGCACTCTTGCCGAAAACTCACGTTGCAAGGTGGTAGGAGCTGGCCCACCTGCGCAATTCTTGAACCGGATGCCATCAATCCGAACGTGAACAATGACACCGAGCTTGGGCAAGGTTTCAACTCGCAAGATGGTCACGGTCGAAGAACTCTCGCCAGGGCGTGCCTTGTAACTCCACACTTGACCCGGCCTGACGTTGAGTCGGATACGACCACCGGTTCGGCGCATCCCTTGTCGCGGGGAAACGCCTGCTGAGCCAGAACGAGGCTCCCGAGCAGAACGGGTACACCCACGCTTTGCGGCGAACAGCGGAAATACATGAGGTGACTCCCAGGGCGAGGATAGCAAACGTCTCTGCTATCCGCCGACCACCCTTGCACATTCGGTTCGGCCCTAGCCCTCGGGCAATTGGCAGATTTCTCTTCCCGCCTGCCGACGGAAGCGGACAGCGATCCTGACTCACTTTAAAGGCGATCGTGGAACCAGCAGTGAATTCAGGGAAGGGCAGGGAGTCTGCCGGGCTACCGGCTGGCTGAGCCCTCCAGGGGCCCGGCCTTCGACCGGCCATCAACGCATAGTTCGTGGACTCCAAGTTGATGCTTGGCTTGAGCCTTCGAGAACTCGCTGTCCGCAGGGTCGACAGGACCGGTCTGGGCTTTCGTCGCAAGCACAATGTAGACATCCGGAGTGTCATGGCGAAGCTTTGATATGAGAGATACAACCTCGCCGTAGGATAGGTGTTCATCTGCGGCGATCCACACGAGTTTCTCAGTTCTGGTGGTCAGAGCCGTCTGCACGTTCGAGCGCACGACGCTCTCATCAAGAAGCTGGTCATTCAACCAAAGCCTTCCACCAGGAAGATCACGGACGACCAGGTCTCGTCGAATGAATTCATCTTCAGCAGCGCACGGCTTCGCGAGCAGAACATGGACTCCCACCTTCGGTCTACGATCAGAGTCCACGCGTCCGACGCTAAGGGTAACCACGCAGATCAGAGCTGCGATGTAGTGGAGGGTGTTCCCATGAGTTCATAGACACCGTTAGGAGTGGACGCGTTCCCGGAAAGAGGGACCATCAATGACTTCAGTTCTTGGTCTGCTTCGACTGGAGGGGCCTGGGAAGGGCCCTGGTACTGCCAACTGGAAAAGCTAAATCCCGGCCCGTCTTGTTTCCCAAACCCGATGCGGTAGCCGGTGGAGATGGGATCAACGGTAAACTGAGCCGGGGCCGTGGGGCTGGGCCCTCCCGTACACAGACCGGATGGTGTCGTACGAGTCGGGCAAGGCGTTTGATTCCGGTGTAGCAACCCGGCAACGGGTATCAGCCCCAAGTTACCCATAAGACTTTTCGGGCACCACGGAGGATCACTTCCTGGTTGCCCCTTATCCTGGTACAACCCCGAGAAGCACACTAATTGCTGAGGCTTAGGCAACGCGCTTGCTGATTTCTCACCGCGCTCTGATCCGGCTCATGGGGCGCCCGGCCTAGGCAGCTCGCCTGATCTCTTCCCCACTCTTCTTGCCGATCACGCTCAGAGCCAGCGGAATCGTAGTAAGGCCGCCGACCAGGACCAGAGCACATCCGGCAGCTTTGCGTTGATCATTGTTGAGCCGGCCGGCAAGCAAAAGGCCGATCCCGGCGCCCAATGCGACGCGGGTTCCCGCGATGAGGATAATCTCGGCGAGGGTAAGCTTACGCTCTATCATTCCTCGACCTCACTTTCGTTCCGCGCACTGTACCTGGCGGGAGAAGAAGTTTACTCCTGGCGCAGCAGGCTAGCGTACGGGTCACGTTTCAGGCAAGCCCGCCAGGAGATGTAATCGAGTTTCTGAGGAAAGGCGTAGAACTGTATTCGGCGCGCGAGCCGATGGCCTTCTAAGACCTTAGTCCTAAGGATGCTCGCTTTCGCTGCGGTCAGCAGCGGTCGCTCTCATCTGTCGATAAACTCCTGAACGGGTCGCGCCTCTTACATAAGGAGAGCATTACATTTTGGTGGCTGTCGAACTTGTTCTCTCTACCTAATAACTCCTGCATTGTCGGCAAACAGGAAGTAATCACATCGACAACAAGTCGAGCTGCACAACGAAGTGCCTGGAAAAAACGGGGTCATCGGTAACTCGCCTTGCCCGCTGCGGCATATCCCGCCCGTTAACCGGCGACGACCTCATCAACTCCTCTTTATTTTCGTTTGAAGTGACCCCCAGGAGGGGTGGGCCGAAAGGGGGCACTGGTGTGCCGAGACGATTACCGTGGCGGGCAGCGCCAGGGAAGCCAAGACAGCGTCATTGACGCAAGCTTCGGCGACAAGGGAGAGGGCTAAGGGGGAGATAATCCCGCTCAGCCTTTTCGGTTGAGATGCCTACGCTTGTCAATGTTGCTTCGTCGGGCAAAGATCCCATGAGCACTGCCAGGAGCCCCGGTAAAAGCGGCCCCCGGAATGCGGCTTGATGTTGGCAAAATGCCGCGAACCGCATACAGCACATTCCATCAACCCAGTTTGCGGGTCAATCAGCTTCATCGGTCTTTTCATCGTGGACGAGGAGATGGGTGGTTCTTGAACATGGCTTGGCATGTGTTTTCCTTTTTAAATAGGGATCAAGCCCTGGGACCGAATGGGATCTGTTTTCGGGGGTAACTCCCGCAGGATGATCGTTCCTGTTCGGGCCTGTGATGCAGCCCGCCACGCCAAGCCGTGTTGGTCCCACGACAATAAAAGATTAGCACGACCTCCTATTGGGAGGGGAAGTTGGAAGGGCACTCGTAGAGAACGTGGGGGGCGGTTGGGCGGGGCGGCGTGAAAACGGACCCGGGCAGGCTTAGGACGAAGAGGATGGCGGGATCCTAATCCGACACGCTGGTGCCTGTTTTGGTGCATGTTGATATACGATGGAAGCAACTCGCCCTTTTAGATGGTCGGCTCTCGGGCTCCAAAGATGAGTCGATACCAGGTTGATCGTTCGACCTGGTCAGATAGGAGGCACCATGCCTCGCAGCAGCATTCTCGCCAAATCCTTTTCCGGACCTACACCTTATGTGCAGCTCGGGCCCTTGACCAAAGGCCTTCTCTCGGGAGCGACTTGGCTCGGCGTTGACGGCTTTCCTGCCCATCAAATCTGGGCCGATGACGTAGAGGTAGTGTTGGCCTTCCTGGATTCTCAGCGGCGCCTCCCTGCGTTTTTCTCCATGATCAAGAAAGCACGGACAGCCCAGCATCGCGACAGTCTACTCGCCGAAGCGCGTGCGACGTTTTTGCTCGCGAAGAATGGCTTTATCATCCTCGGGTGGGAGCCGCCCGGAGCTGGCGCAAAAAAAGGCGAGGTCTTGGTTTCTCTCGACGGGTCGCAAGAGATTTTCGTCGAGGTTAAGCAGCCGGCTTGGCAAGGTGAGTTTTTGCCCTTGCGAAACGCTGACAAGTTACGGCTTCATCCTCTTGAAGTGCAGCGACGACTTTATCGAATGAGGCAGACGAAGTTCATACCTGGGGTGGTGGAGGGGGGAGCGGTTGGCCCGCACCATGTCGCCATGAGCGTCGTGCGCCGTAATGCGCTTCGGAAGCTCACCGATAAGTGTCCCAACCTTGCCATTGTTGTGGATGACTGCATGGTTTCGCCGGTTGGTTTTCCATGTTTGGCCGAATACGTGACTGAGGAGTTCTTACATCCTTGGCATGATCCCTTGGATCCGTTTGACCGCGGTACCTATGAAAGACTCGGCGGCGTTCTATTCCTGCGTCCGGAAGCGGAGGAAAGTCGCATGATTGAGTACAAGGTTGACTTCGTTGAGAATCCGGGTGTTCTCGCGGCCTGCGCTCTACCGCTTGCAGTGCGGTCTCTCTTTGCAAGACTGCGAGATGAAACCGATCAGCGTGAAGAAGATCGGTATGCCGGAGTTCCGAAGTTCGTTGATAGGCTTCGCGATCAATGGGCTGCTGACAATCGCGACCAGGTGAGTTGAGTTTTTGTGAGGGAGCTAAAGACCTTTGTCGGACGCTGCAGAACACATGGATAGGCCGGGAGCCGGGCCCTTTTCAACGAATGAATAGGGCGCTCTCTCAGTCGTTGATGGTGTTGGCAAGAGTCGGGTGTGGCTTCAGCTTCGTCGCCAGGCAATCGCGGTAGAGACATCCGGTCGTCCCCTGGTCGGGAACCTGCAGTGCGTGCGGGAGATCGGAGCACCAGCAGCCGTGCCCTGGTTCGCAGGCCATGGCCGCGTTGCACTTTGAGCAGAATGCGTTCATGGTTGATCTTCAGTTTAGTCTTCAGTGGACGATTGCACTCCCGGTCGAACCTCTCGCGTACTGGGGACCTGACCGTACCCGCACCGGGACTTTCAGCAGGCCTTGGCAAAGCCAAAGAACTCGGCTGGGGCCTAGCTAGCGATTCGTCCGGCATAGATGCCGGTACCTGTGCCGACTCCGTCGGAAGATCGAGAAAATCGTGCCCACGTTGACATTGACATCGATGTTCGATGACCCGTCCAGCGGATCAAAGACAATCACGTACTTGCCAGTCTCAAATGCGCGATCGAACGTCACCGGCTGCTCGTTCTCCTCCGACACCAGGGCCACGACACTTTCGCGCGCGCCAAGACAATGGAGCAGCGCCTGGTTGGCATAGACGTCAAGCTTTTGCTGCGCCTCGCCTTGCACGTTGGTCTGGCCTGCCGCGCCCAGAATGTTCGATAGACCGGCACTACGAATTCTCGCTTCGATTATCTTCGTGGCAAGGGTAATGCCAGACAGAAGCCAGGAGAAGTCGCCGGAAGCTCCCGAGACCTGCTGTTGAAGTATGTGTTGTTGAAAGGTGGTAATGATCTGCTTGCCCTCCTGATCCTTCTTCTCAAACTGCGGAATAAACCTTGTTGGTAGGAGCGGATTCGTCCAGCGGGGCCGCTTCAGCCTGTGCCATCGCCAGTTGCGCGATGGGAAGACGTGCCGGAGAACAGGACACATAGTCGACACCGAGCGACTTGAAAAATGCAATCGAAGCCGGGTCACCCCCATGCTCTCCGCACACGCCGATCTTGATCTTCGGATTCTTGATCTTGAGCTGTCGGATTGCCGTTTCGATCAGGGTGCCCACGCCTTCCTGGTCGATGGTAACGAACGGGTCGAACGGTAGAATGCCTTGCTCTAGATAGCTGTCCAGGTACTTGCGGGCATCATCCCGCGAGAAACCAAAGGTCATCTGCGTCAGATCGTTTGTGCCGAAAGAAACAAAGCTGACCTGATCCGCAAACGTGCCTGCGCATACGGCGGCGCGTGGCAGCTCGATCATGGCCCCGATGCTGTAGTCGATGCTCCTGCCATGCTTTGCAAGGACCGTGGTTGCTGTTTCGTCGATCAGGCGGCGTAGACACCGGATCTCCTCTGCGCATGCCACCAGCGGAACCATGATTTCTGGCGCAGGCACGAACCCTTCCTCCTCAACCCTGAGAGCAGCCTGCAAAATCGCCGTCACCTGCATCACAAGGATCTCCGGATAGGTGATGCTCAGACGGCAACCACGATGACCCATCATCGGGTTGGCTTCGGTCAAAGCTTGCACGCGCAGGAGCAGTGTTTCGAGTTCTTCGACTTTCTGTGCATCGTTCTTACCGTATGCGAGCTTAAGTTCAGCATTCACTTCCTCCCGTCCAGGCAGAAACTCATGCAGAGGAGGATCCAATAAGCGGATGGTGACCGGCAATGGGGACATCTGGCGGAAGAGCGCTTCAAAATCCTCTTGCTGCATCGGCAATAGGTTGTCCAGTGCCTTCTTCCGATCGTCGACGTTTGAAGCAAGAATCATGGAGCGCACATGCGGAAGCCGGTCGGACGCGAAGAACATATGCTCAGTGCGGCAGAGTCCGATTCCTTGAGCCCCTGCTCTTTGTGCGACGGCTGCTTCTTGAGGAGTATCGGCGTTGGCCCTGACTGCGGTCGAACTCAGATCGACAGACCATGCCAGCAGGGTGTCGAGTTCAGCATTATTTGTCTCAGCGGCGCGCAGGGGCAGTTTACCCGCAAACACGCGGCCTGTCGACCCATCAAGCGAGAGCCAATCTCCCGCATGGAAGATGGTGTCACCGATACGCAGAGTCCCTTTTGCCTCGTTCACGAAGATGCCCCTTGCGCCCGTGATGCAGCACTTGCCCATCCCTCGTGCGATTACGGCAGCGTGGCTCGTCGCGCCGCCTTGTGCCGTTAGAAAGCCCACGGCAACCGCCATGCCATGGATATCGTCCGCCGTTGTCTCCTGAGTGGCCAGGATGACCGGGTTCTCCCCATGCTTGCCCGCTGCATCCACAGCCTCATCTGCGGAGAGCGCGATTCGGCCCACGGCGGCTCCAGGCGAGGCTGGCAGTCCTTGCGCAATCGCCTCCGGCACACCTAAGGAAAAGTCGATCTGTGGTGAGAGAATTTCGCCGATACTTGATGTCTTGACGCGCGTCAGTGCCTCGTGTTTCGTGATCAAACCTTCTTTAACCATGTCCACCGCCATGCGCACGGCTGCGGTAGCGCTGCGCTTTGCAGAACGGGTCTGGAGAAGAAAGAGCCGTCCATTCTCAACCGTGAATTCAAAGTCCTGCGCATCACGAAAATGCTGTTCGAGCCTACCCGTGATCGTGCACAACTCCTCGTAAACTTCCGGCATGCTCTGCGCAAGCTCGGCGATGGGCATCGGTGTCCGAGTGCCGGCCACAATGTCTTCACCCTGGGCGTTAGCCAGAAACTCTCCAAACATCTCCTTGGCGCCAGTGGAAGGATTACGCGTGAAACCTACTCCAGTCCCGCTATCCAGTCCGCGGTTTCCGAACGCCATGGCTTGAATCGTCACAGCCGTTCCAGCGTCATCAGCAATGTCATGCAGCCGCCGGTAGTGTTGAGCTCTTTCATTCCGACAGGATTGAAACACGGCTTCGATCGCCATAGAGAGCTGCAAATGGACATCTTCCGGAAACGGCTTCCCCGTACAACGGCGAATCACCTGATGAAACTCGTCGACGATGCTCCGTAAGCCTCTTTCCGAGACCTCCGAGTCTGCCGTGACTTCCTCCTCTTCCTTCAGGGCTTCGATGACGAAGTCAAATTGCTTCTTGGGCACGTCGAGGACAACGGAGCCGAACATCTGTAAAAGGCGCCGATAGGAATCGAGCGCAAATCGCAATGACCCATTCTGCTTTGCTAAACCTTCAAGATTTCTTTCGTTTAGTCCGACGTTCAATATAGTGTCCATCATGCCGGGCATCGAGACGGCTGCGCCGGAGCGCACGCTTACCAGCAACGGATTCTGCTCATCATTGAATTTCCTGCCGTGCGTTCCTTCGAGCCACCGGAGCGCAGCCGCCAACTCTTCTTTCAACCCGAGCGGCATGTTGCCCTGCTCAAGATAAGAGCGGCACACGGTTGTGGATATCGTGAGACCGGGAGGAACCGGGATGGAAAGAAGTGTCATCTCCGCCAGGCCGGCGCCTTTGCCTCCCAGTTCGTCCCGCATCGAGCCGTTGCCATCCACCGCATGGCTTCCAAAGCGATAAACATACCTACTGTTCCAGCTCATATTGACACTCACCTAATTGGAGATCGTGTGACTTGCGAAATAGACCCTGGCCCGAGACCGAATCGAACCTGTCGATCCCTGAATGGCAGTAGCGGCGCTATGGAACGCATCGGCAGCCATGTTTCGGATCTTTGCCCCTTACTGCGCTGTTGCAATGAGGGGCCGCCGACTGGCGCGATCTAGGAGAGAGGACGATGACTCTCCCCGAGACCACTAGAATCTGCGGGCTCTGCTCCGTCATCGAAGAGGGCCCACGGTCGGGCATGAGGGAACGCGGGGAAGGCTACCGACCCCAATTGGGTACAGAAGTAATAGTCATAGCCCAACTTGCGCAGCATCTTGTCATGGTTTGCGTGATCAAGGCCACTCCATTGGAGCTCGTGAGAAGACGGAGAAAAACCCATTCCCAATTGCTTGCCGGGGAAGGATGCTCTCATTGCAGATGCGAAACGCTCTGCCTCTGCAAGGTCGAGCTTGGAAGCGCGATAGCAGACAACATCTGCATGTGGGGCGCAGGCCAACGCGCGGCTTATAGCAGCATCGATGCCACCACAGTAGACGTGGAAGCCATCAATGGTTCTAACGCCAGTCAAATATCGGCGATCACGTGAGTCCTCATCATCGGTCAAAGATTGCGCTTCGCGCGCATTGGTACACGAAAGCACAATCGGTTGACTATCCAAACTATCTACGACCGTCTGCGCATGCTCAAGTCTTCGTATGGCATCTCTGGTCGGCACGAGCACGATCCCTGGTTGTCGGCTAGCTCGGCTCGTTATAAGAAAGCCGTCAGGTAGACCGACGGCGGAGGCACCCGCATCCGTCATACGTTGGACAATCTGCCATGCGATGCTGTTCCCAGAAGAGTGGACTACTCGCTGTGGAAGATCGAGCAACGTACTTTCCGCGAAGTGTGTGCTGGTTAGCTGTGCCATGTAGAAATGCCTCTGTATGACTCGTATCGTCTCTTCTGCCCGGAGAGCACCGCTGAAGGTGGGGATTACTTGCTACGGGATCTCTTGCTCTCTGGAGGCTAACTTCTTGGCCCGTCTCGATCAAGGCATGCTCGACCGAATCGGACGAGCGCCCGCGAAGCACCGGCGACAGCTAAACAACGTTGTCTTGCTGCGATAGGAACAATGAACAAAGAACTAATGATTTACCGGATGGTCCATCATCGGGAACAGGAAAAAGAAACCTCGACCGCTGTGGACTACTCAGTCTAAAATGAAGCCTTATGTCGCTCTCACCGGCGTTATTGCGCAAGCTTGATGATGCCCTCGTTGGAAGGCGGGTAAGCGAAGGCTTTGCGTTGCTGGAGCGTGCCAGCGAAGGAGTGACCCATCTGACTCCGAAAGACCCTCGCGCCGTGTCGTATTTGCTTAGCATCGCGCAGTGGGTAGACCTTGGCTATCGTGATCTCCATCTGGTGGAAGGACTGCTTAAGCGCTTTTCTGCTGTGCGCCGTGCCGATATGAAGCTGGCTGACTATCTTCAACTCCGTATGACGGAAGCATTTTTTGCTTTTGCCTCGGAAGACGCGGCCACCGCCATTTCCATTCTGGAGAGCGTGCTGGTGGTTCAACCGGAGGCTTCCAAGCCACACTTCATCCTGATGGCGCATTTCTGGAAAGCGCGGGCACACCGGCAGAAAGGCGAATATGAGCTGGCGCTACGTCATATTCTTGAAGCCAAGAGTTTGGCGGAACAATTATGTGCCCCAAAACTGATCGCGGTGATACGGATTCATGAGAGCTGGCTCCTCTTCCAGCGTGGGCAACGAAAGGAAGCGTTCCGGCTACTGGATGAGGCGGAGGCGGAACTGAAGCCAATCGGGCATGCGCTCTCCCTCGGCAATATCGAGTCAGCGAGGGGGAGATTTGTACGGCGATCTGGGGAGTATGCAAAAGCGCTCGAACACTTTCACCGCGCGATTGCGATCTACTCAAAGCAGTTTCCAAACCATCCAAATCTAGCCCGTGTACTGGTAAACGCCGCCTATGTGAAGCGGCTCATCGCACTCGACCTCAGCCATAGGTCAAAGGAAGGCCGCGCACGCGGCATCCAGCATGACCGTTATCTCACAATCTGTCGCGAAGCGCTTGAGCTGCTGCAGCGCGCGCGAGAGATCTATGCGCTGCATGGTCATCAGGCCGGAACCGGCTCCGTGCTGGTGAACGCCGGACATCTGCATCTCGATAGCGGCGATATTGACCGGGCATCCGAGGAAGCGGTGAAGGCCTTCCACCTTGGGAAAGAAAAGCAAGATCACATTCTAATGTCGCGCGCTCGGACTCTTCAGGCTGCGATTGAAAATATGCAGGTTGAGGAGCAAGTCGGAGAAGCGGAAGACATAGCTAGTCATGCTAACACGGCTACACAATACTCCGAAGAGGCCATTGCCCTCGCCAAACAGACGCAGAACAAGAGATTGCTGGCAGGCGCCTACATCGCGCGGGGATCAACTGCGGCCAACGATTTTTTTGAAGAGTGGGAGGTAGCGAAACAATTTGTCTCGTTGGCAAGTGATCTGCTTAGCCCGGACGACCGCGATCATCTATCGAAAGAACTCCTGGTGCTCAAGTCCCGAATCCTTCGTGCCATTGGCATAGACCAGACGTTGCGATCCTGGTCCGATGGGTTGACTGGCGACAAAACCTTTCAGCAAGTCACAGAAGAGTTCGCTGAAATTGTGATCCCAAAAGTGTGGATGAGGGAAGGTCGCAAGATCTCGAAGGTTGCCGCAAAATTGTCTATCTCTCCAAAGAAAGTTCGCCGGATTCTTCGCAATGCGCAATTACTGCATTGACAGTTAGCATTGCCTCACAGCGCTTCCAGCAAACGGGGTTGGCCGAGCGGCGGAAATGCCTGCGGAGCGATCTGGTAACCGGACTCATCGCGGCTGAGCAGGAAGGCGAAGTGTTGCGCGATTCCGAACTTCTTGACGTTTGTGGGTTGCTGTTCGTCGCCGGCCATGCCACCACGATCGACCTGATCGGGAACGGCGTACTCAATCTGCTGCTCCATCCATCTGAACTGCGCCAGCTGCGCGAAGAGCCCGAACTTCTTGGTCAGGCCGTTGAAGAGTTGCTCCGCTATGAAAGCCCAGTGCAGCGCGTCGGCTGTGTAGCGAACACCGACGTGGAGGTTCAGGGAAAGCTGATCCCCAAGGGGGTTTCATTGCGAAGTTTGCT
>PLZN01000526.1 GCA_003152195.1 Acidobacteriaceae bacterium | reverse complement strand
ACCAATCCCGTCGCGGCTTTTCCTCAAGAAAAGCCGCACTTCGCTACACTTGCCAGTGCGCAGTAGAAGGAAAATGCTCTAGTTCAAGGGTGATGCAGCTGTTGTGCTATCTCTCGTAAGACCAAATGATGCGTATTCTTCGAAGCCTCTGTCTCCTCTCGCTCGCCCTTCCCGCGTTTAGCTACGCGCAGACCCCGCGCAGCGGCTTCAACGTAGTCGGCACGACCATCGTCGAAACGCAGAAGGCCATTCGCGAGGGACGCACCACCTGCCGCGCGGTGGTGGCCCACTACCTGGCGCGCATCCGCGCTTACGACCAGACGCCGATCGACGGCTTGCGGCTGAATGCAGTCGTGACCGTCAATCCCAATGCCCTCGCCGAAGCCGATGCCTGCGATCGCAACTTCGCCACCACCCACACGCTGCCTCCGCTGGGTGGAATCGCCGTGCTGATCAAGGACAATTACGACACCCAGGGCCTGCAGACCACCGGCGGATCGCTCGCTATGAAAGGCTTTGTGCCCGCCAGCGACGCCACCATGGTGGCGCGCCTACGAGCGGCTGGAGCCATCTTGCTGGCGAAGACCAACATGGCGGAATGGGCCTTTAGTCCTTATCTCACGGCAAGCTCCATCGCCGGTATCACGCGCAATCCTTACGATCTGACCCGCGTTCCCGCTGGATCGAGCGGTGGCACTGCCGCTGCCGTTGCGGCCAGCCTGGGAGAGTCCGGCCTCGGCACCGACACCGGCAACTCCATCCGCGGCCCGTCATCGCACAATGATCTTGTGGGCATTCGCCCCACCATCGGCCTAACCAGCCGCTCGGGAATCATTCCCCTCTTCGCGCACAACGACGTGGGCGGCCCCATGGCGCGCACTGTGGCCGATGTCGCCGCGCTGCTCACCGTGGCCGCAGGACCGGACCAGGCCGATCCGGTCACACACCTCGATGCGGATCGTCCCCAGCTCGACTACATGCGCTTTCTGGACCGGCACGGCCTGCGCGGCGCACGCATCGGCGTCTTTCGCCAGTATTTCAATGATGTAAAGACCGACCCCGAAGTGAAAGCTGTGACAGAGAAGGCTCTCCATACGCTCCAACAGGAAGGCGCGGTGCTGGTCGATCCGTTCTCCATTCCCGACTACGAAGCGATGGAAAAAAACTGGACTGCGGCGACTTCCAGGCCGACCTGAACGCCTATCTCGCGAAGCATCCGAACGCGCCCTATCATGACCTGGCTTCCATCGTCGAATCCGGTCTGTACCTGCCCTACATTGAAGAGGAGATCCGCGGTGCAATTGCTCCAGCCAAGGCAGATGACCGCCGCACGCCATGCCCTGACGTCTACCACGACCCGCCAAAGATCGCGTTTCGCAACGCGTTGCTCGCGGCCATGGCGATGGATCATCTCGACGCAATCGTGTATCCCACGTGGAGCAATCCGCCACGCAAGGTTGGCGACATAACGAGTCCCGCGGGAGATAACAGCCAGGTGCTCTCACCGCAGACGGGCTTTCCCGCCATTTCCGTTCCCATGGGCTTCACCCACGGTATGCTGCCGGCGGGACTGACATTCCTCGGGCCGGCGTTCAGCGAGTCGACGCTCATCCGCTACGCCTATGATTTTGAGCAGACAACCGGGCAGCGCAAGGATCCGCCGCTGTTTCCTCCATTGCCGTAGTACCTGGGAGACGACCACACATGAAATTTCTTGCCTGGATTTTTCTCGCGCTCTCCTCGCTCGCAGCATTCTCACAGGCGACGCCGGCAAAACTTGAGCCGGTCGAGCACACATTCTTCATCCACAACTTTCACACCGAGAGCGGCGTGACGCTGCCCGAAGCGAAGATTGTCTACGGCACCTATGGACACCTGAATGCGGCTGGAGACAACGCCATTCTTCTGCCCTCCCACTACATGGCCGATATGCGCGGTTATGATTGGCTCATCGGGCCAGGAAAGGCGCTCGACCCGGCGCGCCAATTTCTGATTACCTCCGAGCTGTTTGGCAATGGGCGCTCCTCCTCGCCCAGCAATACGCCGGAACCACTCCACGGACCGCGTTTCCCGGTCACGACCATCCGCGACAATGTGGAAGCGGTGCATCAACTCCTGACCCAGGAGCTTGGAGTCCGCCACCTGCAAGCCGTCATCGGCTTCTCCATGGGCGCGCAGCAGGCCTTCCAATGGGCCGTCTCCTATCCTGATTACATGGACCACATCGTTGCGACCTCGGGCACCGCCAAGACTTACGGGCACGGCATCGTACGCCTGGAGAGCGAGATCACTGCGCTGACCACGGACGAAGCGTTCAAGGGCGGCGACTACAAGGAAGAGCCCGTCAAGGGTATCCAGGCATTTTCGCTGGTGTGGACCGCATGGCTCTTTTCTCAGGAGTGGTGGCGAGAGGAGCTATGGAAATCCGAGGAGCCTGCCGGAACCACCTTCGCGCAGGCCGTGGATCATTACAAGACGAACTTCATTCCCGGCGCAGATGCGAACAATCTCATTCTGCAGATGCACACCTGGGAACAGCACGACGCCGGAGCCACTCCCGGCTTCGGCGGAGACGTGCGGAAGGCCCTGGGATCGATCAAAGCGCAGGTCCTCTATATGCCGTCGGCGACAGACCTGTATTTTCCCGTCACCGATGCCCGCTACGAAGCGCCGTTTATTCCTCACTGCACCCTTCTGCCCATCCCTTCGCTCTGGGGGCACCCGGCCGGAGCCGGAGCCAGTCCGGCGGACGAGAAATTTCTCAATGAAAATATCGCAGCCTTCCTGAAAGGCGAGCCGCTGCACGTCACGTCGAGTCTTTAGAGGGTTCCCCACCGCGTGATAGCCCGGATTAATATCGGGTAGACGGGCATGCATTGTTCATCAGTATGCGCGTGCTTCTCGACTAAGCTGCACTTTTCCGTCAAGTGTCTCTGACAGGATTGGCGCCATGATTTTCTCCAGCACCTGGAGCTTCGGATCAATCGAGCGGAGCCGGATGTCGCGTCCAAGATCGAGAACTTGGTCCGAGCGCGCGTTGTAGGCGGGCCAATTAGGCAGGCCCGGCGAATTCGGATCGCCAGTCTTTGCGAAATCTGACCAGTAGGTTTGTATCACTTTCCCAAAAGCTTCATCGCCGTCGCTGGAACCCCAATCGCTGGGAAACGAATCAGCCAGGAACGCAAGTTCCTCACCATGATATGCGCCCAAGCGTGCCCGCTTGCCCGATTCCGTCCAGGTGAAGAGATAGAGATAGGCCGGTTCCCGCGCGCGCGTCATGGCGCGCGCCATCGACCAGGCTCCGTAGGCAAAGCTCTGGTTTTGAAGCTTTAGGTACTGCGCCGGGACATCGGTATCCGAGGATACAGGCCAAGCCAGAAATTCCTGGTCTGCATATTTGCCGGCATCTTCCTCAAGATACTTTCTGTATTCGGGGACAGTCGTTGGACCCTGGCCAAAAACCGTCGCCTCATCGGCGTTGCTGCCGACGAGAACCGGAATATGGGGCTGCCTGCCTTCAGCGAAAAGCTTCGCGGGCTGCTCCGGAACGACCCAGCCATCTACGATGGCGTCGAATTGAATCTGTTGATCACGGCTCCAGGCCTTCAGAATCGTATCCACTGGAATGCTGCGGAGCTTTCGCAATGTATCAAGACCGTCCGCAACTCCCATATCCCTCGCCAAGCGTTCGCCGGATCCTTCGCCGGTGCCTGAAATTCCATTGTAGGAAATGGGCGTCCGGATGTCTTTATTCAGCGTGCTTTGGCAATCCCCGCTCTCCAGAATCGCTTTCTGAAACAGTCCCCTTGCCAGCGGAGAAGCCATCAGCAGACATATATCGACGGCTCCCGAGGACTGACCCATGACGGTAATGCGGCTGGGATCGCCGCCGAAATGCGTGATGTTCTCGCGTATCCAGTTGAGAGCCTGGGTTTGATCAAGCAGGCCGTAGTTTCCCGAGGAGTGGTGCTCGGATTCGGTTGTAAGCGCCGGATGGGCGAGAAATCCCAAGGGCCCAAGGCGGTAATTTGCGCTTACCACCACAACGCCCATGCGCGAAAGTGCCGGGCCGAGCGGAGTGAGCTGGCTGTAGCTCTCGCGATTTGAGCCGCCGTGAAAGAACACAATGACCGGGAGCCTGGGCCCCGCGGAGAGCTGTGTGGTCCAGACATTCAGGAAGAGGCAATCCTCACTCCAGTGAGGATAAGGAAACCAGCCCGCCGGAAGCTGCGGACATGCCGCGCCGAACTGCGTTGCCTCCCGCGTGCCGGACCATCCGGTGACGGACTTTGGCGGCTTCCAACGTAGCTCGCCCACCGGAGGAGCAGCATAGGGCACACCCAGAAATGCGACTTCGTTAGGCGCTGCACCGAAACGGATCCCTTCGAGCGCACCCGAGTTCAGCTCCACCCTGGGCGCAGATGAATCGGAATGGTTGTGCGCATTGCATGCGCTGACAATTGCCAGAGCAATCGCGCACGGAACTGACCAATGGAATCGCGAAGGCATCTCTGTCGCCTCCTCGTCAGGGTTTGTTCCGCGAGTATTCTCCGTGGAATTCCGACGCCCACGTGGCGCCGTTGTCAGACGATTTCTCCCAGATCTGCGCCACCTTGTCCGGACTAATACGGACGATACGGACTCGATTTGAGAACCGTATCTCCATTCGCTCCTCGGCTGGGTCCGGAAAACTCGGCGCAACCCCTGATCACCTTACCATCAACAAATACGTGTACGCGACCCTGGTTGTCAGCGAACATTCCGTGCCAGCTCTTGTCGTCGAGGCTGTAGGCAAACATGTTCTCCCCTTTGTGGCCCCTTCCTCCGTCCCAGCTCTCGACGACCATGCATTCATCGAGTGTGAGATAAACCCTGCTGGTAGCGCCGGGCGACGCACCGGGACCGCCAATTTTCCAGTCGCCCAGCCAGTAGTCGAGTTGCCGGCTTTCAGGGTTTGTGGAACACGCCCCCGCATCGGCTAAGCCAAATGCATGCGGCGTCAGGCTGATCCACACTCCGATGGTTGCAACCAAAAGAAGACTTGATAACTGCGTTGACCTTCGAAGGGCTAAGTTCTGCTGCATTATGTGGTTCCCCCCGGGGTGCGGATGGTGCAGTTGATTCACGCATTTTCCTGTCGCGGAAGATTACGGATAAGCCCAGCTTAGCCATTGCCTGATCGACGTGCTTTCGATATTGTGACAATGAATGTCGAGAAAGCGACAAAGCGACAAAGCGCGATTTTTGATGGTCTCGCGGACCGCAGCTCCCGCATTGTCACCCTGACGCATGACTATTCCGCTGGGCACGTGATCCCATTGCATTTTCACGATCGCGACCAACTGGTCTACGCTTCCCGGGGAGTGATGACCGTGCGCACCGGCAACGGCACTTGGGTCGTTCCAACCCACCGGGCTGTCTGGATTACCTGAGGCGGTTCCGCACACGATTACGATGTCAGGAATGGTGTCGATGCGCACTCTTTACCTGAAGCCAAGGTTAGCGAGATATCTGCCTCGGGGTTGTTGCGTGGTCAATGTGCCGCCGCTGCTGAACGAGCTGATTCTTCACGTCTGCAACTGCGGCGCTCTCAAAACAAGGGTCGCGTGGCAGCGTCACCTGATCGACGTAACCATCGACCAACTCAAGGCCATTCAGATGGTGCCCCTGCAACTTCCGAATCTCTTCGACCCAAGGGCGCTGCGGGTCGCCGAGGCACTCATGGCTGACCCAGGAAACCGTCAACCACTCGCGCAAATTTGCAGGTCAAGCGGCGCCAGCGGAAGAACGGTGGAACGACTTTTCCAGGATGAAACGGGACTAACGTTCGGTAAATGGCGCCAGCAACTTCGTCTGATGCAGGCGATGCGCCTGCTAGGGGAAGGCGCGAAGGTCACGCACGCCGCTCTCGAAGCGGGCTATAGTACACCGAGTGCTTTCATTGCATCGTTTCGCAAGTCACTTGGGACTACGCCCACGCTGTACTTCAAGATGTCTGCAAAGGAGCGATAACGGTATCGGGAGCCAGCTTTTGGCGGTCAGCTGATTTTGGCTTGGGATGACCGAGACGAAAATGACACCGCAGAGTAGATGCCACCAGTGCTGGCTCATGCTGTATCCTCGCAAGCGCAACCGTTGCCATATGCAGTAGATAGGTCCGTTCAAATCCACTGGGACAGATGGGCGCCATCGCATTCACACGCCAGGAATCTGGCGGCCAGTTCGCAGATGTTCGTCCGCGAGTTCGCTACAGGTACCATGGGATGTTCACTACCACGATGCGCTGATTACCCCGTAGAAGAAGCAATATTTTCAGCACCTGAACCCGTTGATTGTGCAGCAGGTTCTCCCACCAGTACCGCACAACGAGTTCCGGTAGCAGAACCGCAACTTTCCTCCCCGGGTTTTCCGACTCGAGACCCAGGATGTAATCCATCATCGGCGAGATGATGAACCGAAAATTCGAAGGGATGGTTACCAACTCGGGCTCCGGCATGCCTCTATCGCGAATGGGAGCAAGTATTTTTTCATCCCAATCCTGGTCAATTCCGTGGGGTTCATCCCAGGAGTGGACATGGACGACCTTGATTTCCTTTGAAAGCAGCAGACCGAACCTCAAGGCTTTCTCTGATATTCGGTTCCATCCTGCCATGGGAATGACAACCAAAGGCGACTCGAGATTTGCCAGGTTGAGCCGGTCCATGTCGCTGATTTCGCCCTGAACGCGCGTGTAATGCTTCTTCACCGAATACATCAGCAGAATCAACGTCGGAATCAGCAGCGCGGTTACCCATGCTCCCGATCTGAACTTCGAAGCCAATACCACCATGGTCGTGATTCCGGTCGCGACCGCCCCTGTGCCATTTACCAACATGTGCCATGCCCGGCCCTTGTGGCCGCCTAGCTGTTTCTTCCAGTGAACGACCATGCCCGCTTGCGAGAGTGTGAATGCCAGAAACGCTCCGATCGCATACAGCGGAATCAGTCTGTCCGTTACCCCCTTGAACAGGATCAAAATCACTGCCGTCAGGCCGGTAAGCGCGAAGATGCCGTGCGAGAACAGCAGCCGCCGTCCTCTCAAGATGAAGACATGCGGCAGGTAGTCGTGCACTGCTATCGCCCGGGTTAAGCGGGAGAAATCCGCAAAAGCTGTGTTCGCGCTCAGGGCCAAGGCCAGCAGCACGCTTCCCATGGTCAAGAAATAAAACCATCCGCGCCCAAAGACTGCAGTCACCAGGAGGCTGAGAAGACTCTGATACCCTGCCGCGTCCGGGTCCATTGCCATGATTTGATAGTGCTTCGTCAGCCACGCCGTCCCGTACAGCAGCACGATCAAAATGAAGATGATGACTGTGAGTGCATACTGTGCGTTCCTGGAGCGGGGCTCTCGGAATGCCATCACACCGTTTGAAACCGCCTCGACACCGGTCATGGCGGCACAGCCGCTGGAGAAGGCCTTCAGCAACATCCAGAGGCCTAAGAACTGCACCGTCTGCGGCAACGGGGGTGGCAGGGCGGTCACCGGAAGTGGGTGACCGCCGGCTGCAAGGGTCTTGTAAGCTCCGACCGCAATCAGCGCCAGCAACGTACCGATAAACAAAAATGTCGGCAAAATGAATGCGGTGCCGGTGTCCTTCACCCCGCGCAGATTCACTACCGCCAGGATCGCCAGGATCAACAGACACAGTCCCAGCGTGTGTGGTTGAAAGCTTGGCAGCGCAGAGGTCAACGCGGTCACGCCAGCCGAGATTCCAACCGCCGCCGTAAGGATGTAATCGATCATCAGCGCCGCTGCGGCAAGCAGCCCTGCTCTTTCGCCCAGGTTCTCAGTCGCCACGGTGTAGCTGCCACCGCCGTGCGGGTATGCAGCAATCGTCTGCCGATAGCTGAAAAAGACGATCACGAGCAGGATCAGAATGGACGAGATGATGGGCAGAAGGTACTGTGTCCCGAACATCCCTAAAGGGATCAACAGCGCGAGCGCAGCCTCCGGACCATACGCCGCACTGGTTAACGCATCGAGCCCGAAGATGGGGATGCCGGCTGCTACTCCAATTTGCTCGGCGCGTTCGTCACTCGTCGCCAACGGCTTACCAAAAAGTCTGTCCTGAATCGGCATGTCGATGTAGATACTACACTGGTCAATTGATCCTCTTGGCGGATAGTACGATGGGATGGCGGACGGCTTATCGAACGCGTGCGCCTGCGATCCAGACTGCCTGAATTGCGCGCGTTGCCGCCTCTCCCTGGAGCGGTTCCGGTAGAGGCCTAACATCATCCGGGCACAATTGCCAAGATGAAACCGTGGTCCAGCGTCTCCGGTTCGCCGCCTTAATGGGACCGAATCGCTGCGGCGCTATATTTTCGTGTCAGAAGCAGGTGGTGCGCAGCCTACTTCTTCCGGTAACATTTTCAGCGACGAAGGAGAAGCAGCATGGAAGGCATCCAACGACGTCTTATGTGGCACGGCATGTGCCTGTTCCTACTCGGGCTGTTAACAGGCTTCGCCGAGCAGCATTTCGCCAACATCCGCATGGGCCTTGCCGCGCACCTGGAAGGGGTAATGAACGGTACGTTTCTGGTCGCGCTGGGGGCCGCCTGGACCGGGGTGAGACTGTCACCCGCTACAAAGGGGATTGCATACTGGACTGCGCTTTATGGCACTTATGGCAACTGGTTCGTAACCACGCTCGCTGCGGTTTTTGGTACTGTGGCCCTTTCTCCCATCACCGGAGCGAGCCACAGTGCATCCTCCTGGAAAGAGAGCCTGGTCACAATTGGATTCCTAACTGTGGGTATCACGATCGTCGGCTCCTCGGCGCTCGTTCTCTGGGGTCTTCGGGCTAGAGCGTTGCCGCGACCTTGAACTTCGGAAACCCTATGCGAAACCGTACACCAGAGGTTCCTGGAATGTTGACACTCTACCTCCCTGCCAACGCGCCGCTGACTGAGCACAATCCCGCTCGTCCGGCCAGCAGACGATAACTGCCGGTTGGTCGGCTACTCTTCCCCAATCCGGTAACGTCAGAGTCGCTCGGGAACAGTCTGACTGCTCGCTGGCGAAGACAAACNNAATGAAGTGGTCAAGCTCCTCTCTGCGCGGAAGCGGCCGTTCAGACTCGTAGCTCGCAACGCACGTCCGGTGCCCGGCGCCGGGGAGATGCTCTCCGCTGACCTTACTGACAAGGACCAGACGATCCGCGCGGTGGCGGGCTCCAGCATCGCTTATCTTCTCGTTGGTCTCAAATACGATCACAAACTCTGGGCGGAAATGTGGCCGCGAATCATGGCCAACACCATTGAGGCCTGCAAGCGCTCAGGCGCAAGGCTAATCTTCTTCGACAACGTGTACATGTACGGAAAAGTCAACGGCACGATGACGGAAGAAACGCCGTTCAACCCTTGCAGCAAGAAGGGAGAGGTCCGCGCAAAGATCGCTACCTCGCTCATAAACGAGTGGAAAACTGGCGCCCTCACCGGGATGATCGCGCGCGCGGCCGACTTCTACGGACCGGAAACACCCAATGGTCTGCCGAATGTCCTGGTGTTCGAGCCATTGGCCAAGAATCAGAAGGCGTCGTGGCTTGCAAATGATTCCGTGCCGCACTCCTGTACCTACACGCCGGATGCGGCGCGAAGCCTCGTTACGCTAGCCGAAAGTGAATCCGCGTGGAATCAGACGTGGCACGTCGCGACCACCCCGAATCCGCCAGCCGGGAAAGAGTTCATCGCCCTGGCCGCAAAAGAACTCGGCGTCGCTCCGAGATACCGCGTCCTGGGCGGGCCGATGGTTCGTCTCATTGGGTGGTTCAATCCGTTAGTCGGCGAAGTCTATGAAATGCTCTACCAAAAC
>PLZN01000024.1 GCA_003152195.1 Acidobacteriaceae bacterium | reverse complement strand
GAAACTCCAGATGCGGCTTTCCTTAGAAAGCCGCACGCGCGCCCATGGCTGGGGGCCGCGCAGTAGGAGATCCGGGGTCCTTCGTGTGTTTGCGAAGGGTGGGGTTCCACCGCGGTCCCCTCGAGCCCTCGGACTTGGCAAATCCCCGGGAGACCGGCAAATCCTTTATCCTTTGGCGTGAGCCTCAAAGGAGTGACCCCTCTTGCTGTTTCGTAGTTCCGTTTTGCTGTTGCTATCGCTGTGGTGTTCTCCAGGGGCTCTCCGGGGCCAGAGTGCTCCGCAAACCCCGGCCTCGCCGCCACAGTCCATGGGCGTGACCACCGGCGGCACCTACGCGCCGGTACTCGACGCCGAGAAGCGGCCTATCACCGCGGGTGGCTTTGTGAAGACCGGTCCGGTGGTTTTTCAGGACATTGCCACTAAGGCCGGCCTGACCGTCTGGCATCACACCATGGGCACGCCGCGCAAGCAGTTCATCCTGGAGGCGCCGGGGTCGGGCGTGGCGTTGTTGGACTACGACAAGGATGGATGGCTCGACATCTACATGGTGAACGGCTCCACCTACGAAGCGCTCGCGGGCAAGGCAGCTGCGCCCCATGCCGCCCTCTTTCATAACAACCATGACGGCACCTTCACCGACGTCGCGGCCAAGGCCGGGGTGACCAACGAGCGCTGGGGGTTCGGCGTAGCGGTAGGCGACTATGACAACGACGGATGGCCGGATCTATTCGTGGCCAACTTCGGCAAGAACCGGCTCTATCACAACAACCACGATGGGTCGTTCACCGACATGGCGGAGAAGGCGGGTGTGCAACTGGGCAATTGGTCGAGCGGGCCGACCTTTGGCGACTACGACGGCGATGGCCGGCTTGATCTGTTCGTCTCCGGGTACGTGCACTACGATGGGGACAAGCCACCAACGCTGGATAGTGCCGCAACAGCCGCGAACTTCTGCCAGTTCCGGGGAGTGAATGTGATGTGCGGCCCGCGGGGGTTGAAGGGCGAGCATGACCACCTCTTCCACAACAACGGCGACGGCACCTTTACCGACGTCAGCGAGAAGGCGGGGGTGAGCGATCCCAACGGCTACTACGGGTTCACCTCCATTTTTCTCGACGCGAACAACGACGGCAAGGTGGATCTGCTGGTGGCCGACGACTCCACGCCCAACTACCTGTATATCAACAAAGGCAACGGCACCTTCGAAGATGACAGCTATGCCTCCGGCTATGCCTTGAATGAGAATGGCCGGGAGACTGCGTCCATGGGCGTCGCGGTGGGGGACTACCAGAACAATGGCCGCCTGGGCTTCTTCAATACCACTTTTTCCGACGACTACGATGTGCTCTACCGCAACGATGGCGATGCTAACTTTACCGATGACAGCTACGCCGCCGGGGTGGCGGAAATTACTGTGCCCTTTCTGGGCTGGGCCACGGAGTTTATCGACTATGACAACGATGGGTGGAAGGACCTGTTTCTCGCCAACGGTCACGTCTACCCCATCGTGGACCAGAACAACTGGGGCTCGACCTACGCCGAGCGGCCCCTCTTGTTCCACAACCAGAAAGGCAAGAAGTTTGACCTCGTGCCGGCCGTAGAAGGCTCCGGGCTTGCGGTGGTGATCCCGGCGCGCGGTGCGGCCTTTGGCGACCTCTTCAACGACGGCCGCATCGACGTGGTGATCAATAACATGGACAGCGTGCCCACCCTGTTGCGCAACGTGGACGCTGACCGCCACCACTGGGTGGAGCTGAGCCTGGTGGGCGGGGCCAAAGGCCCGAGGGACGCGGTTGGCGCTACGGTCTATGTAACCGCAGGTGGTCTGCGGCAGCGCGGCGACGTGCTCAGCGGGGGCAGCTTTGTCTCTTCCAACGATCCGCGGGTGCATTTCGGTCTGGGGGATGCGGACAAAGTCGATGCGGTGGAGATTCACTGGCCGGGTGGCCTGAAGGAAAAGGTAAACCTCCCGGGTGTAGACAAGATTTTTACCGTGGAGGAGGGCAAGGGCGTCACTGCGGAAACCTGCGCCCAGTGCCCACCGCAGGCCGGCGGCAAGAAAAATTGAAGGTGCGGCTTTCCGAGGAAGCATGAACGACCAGAACATGCAGTTTCCCCATCGCCGCTTCGACCCTTTGCGCGGGCGCTGGGTGCTGGTTTCCCCGCACCGTACGCAGCGGCCCTGGCAGGGCGAAGTCAGCCGCACGGACTCGAAGCCCGCGGTGCATTATGACCCCGACTGCTATCTTTGCCCGGGCAATGTGCGTGCCGGGGGCAAGCAAAACCCGCAATACACCGGGGTCTTTGCCTTTGCCAACGATTACGCGGCGCTGCTCCCGGACTCGCCCGAGCTGGTGACGGAGAGCGGCAATCCTTTGCTGCGGGCGGAGAGTGAACGCGGCATTTGCCGTGTGTTGTGTTTCCATCCCGACCACAGCCTGACCCTGGCAGGCATGGAGGTGGCCGATATCGTCCGCGTGGTGGAAGCCTGGACCGCGGAGTTCACAGATTTGGGTTCGCGCCCGGAGATTCGTCATGTGCAGATCTTTGAAAATCGCGGCGCGATGATGGGGGCGAGCAATCCCCACCCCCACGGCCAGATCTGGGCCACCGAGCATATTCCCGACGAGCCGGCAGCTGAGCTGGCCAACCAACTGGCCTATCGCCTGCAGCATAACGCCTGCCTGCTCTGCGAAACGCTAAAAATAGAACTCGAGCAGCGCCAGCGGATCGTATGCGAAAACCAGGAGTTCGTAGCGCTGGTGCCTTTTTGGGCGGTATGGCCGTTCGAGACCCTGGTGCTCAGCCGCGCGCATCTGGGGAGCATGGATGCGTTCAGCGCCGCGCAGCAACACGGGCTGGCGGATATTCTGAAGCAGCTGACCGTGCGCTACGACCGGTTGTTTGCCACCAGCTTCCCCTACACCATGGGCTTTCACCAGCAGCCGACGGACGGCGAGGCGCACATGGAATGGCATTTCCACGGCCACTTCTACCCTCCGCTGCTGCGCTCGGCCACGGTCCGCAAATTCATGGTGGGTTTTGAGATGTTGGGCATGCCGCAAAGGGACATTACCCCCGAGACTGCCGCCGAGCAGTTGCGCGGCGGAGCTGTGTAGAAGTGCGCCGCCGCCGCCTGACTCGTCTGGCCGGAGTGCTGCCATTCGTTCTGTCGTTCTGCTTAGCCGCCCAGAACCTCGCTCCTGTGATCACGGTCGATCACGGACCGAATGCGGCGGAACAGCAGGCCAAACCCTATGTGGTGATGGTTTCGCTGGACGGCTTCCGCTACGACTATGCCAGGAAGTATGGCGCCAAACATCTGCTGGCGTTGGGCGCGCAGGGCGCCGCAGCCACCCAGGGAATGATCCCGTCCTACCCCTCGCTGACCTTTCCCAACCACTACACGCTGGTGACCGGGCTGTATCCGGAGCACCATGGCATTGTGGCCAACAACTTCTATGACCCGGTCCGCAAACAGCGTTACGCGATGACTGATCCGGCCACCAACGGCGACGGAAGCTGGTACGGCGGCGTCCCGCTGTGGGTGCTGGCGGAGAAACAGGGTATGCGCAGCGCGTGCTTCTACTGGCCCGGCTCGGAGGCGGAGATTGCCGGCAAGCGGCCAACCTACTACCTCAAGTTCGACGACCACTTCCCGGATGCCAAGCGCATCGAACAGGTCATTGCCTGGCTGCGGATGCCGGCGGCGCAGCGGCCGCACTTCATCACCCTCTATTACTCCAATGTCGATCATGCCGGGCACGAATATGGCCCCGACAGCGCGCAGACTGCCGCCGCGGTGGAGCACGTCGATCAGCTGGTGGGTGATCTATGGGCGGGGCTCGCCCGGCTGGAGCTCCAGGTCGATCTGATCGTCGTCTCCGACCACGGCATGGAGCGGGAGCAGGGGCCCTGGATCGATCTGGACAAATACACCGATCTGGCGAACTTCACCACCGTCGGATCGCTGCTCTATCCCAATTCCGAAGCCGCGGCCGCAAAGGCCTACCAGGAACTGAAGATCAAGAGCGATGCATTTACCGTTTACCGGCGCAAGCGCGTTCCGGCGGCTTTCAACTACGACAGCAATGCACGCGAGGGCGATCCCGTCATTGTGGCGAACGGGCCGTATGCCATCCGTGCCCACGCTCCGGGAAGCGGCGCGCCGGACCGGCCGCCGGATGCGGGCGTGCACGGTTACGACCCGCAGGCTATGAAGTCCATGCGGGCCATCTTCATCGCCGTGGGCCCGGATATTCGTCCCGGTTCCGCGCTGCAGCCCTTCGAGAATGTGAATGTCTATCCGCTGGTGGCGAGGATCCTGGGCTTGAACGCCCCCAAAGTCGATGGCAGCCTGAACGTGCTGTCAAAGATCCTGAACAACGCCGCTGTCGAAGAGGAACCCTAGCAGGCCCTTGTTCTCTGAAGGAGTAAAGGAGTCTCCGTGGGATGAAGGGTGCCGGCGTGAGTGAAGGGTGCCGGCGTGAGTGAAGGGTGCTGGCTTGAGTGAACATACGGGCTTGAGTGAAGGGTACGGGCT
>PLZN01000157.1 GCA_003152195.1 Acidobacteriaceae bacterium | reverse complement strand
CTTGTGCGCGACGGTGCATGGATGACCTCCCTCAAAGTGTCGTTCGCCTAAACTGCCGTCCCGTGGCTAGCCTTTGGACTATGGCTCTGCGGTTTACTTATACCGTTACTTTTACGCATACTCCGGCGGGGCGACCCACTTTTAACGAACTGCGGCAATGATTGTCAAGGAAAAAACATCAACCTTTTGGAGGAGTTCTTTCTCAGCCTCTTGCTGGAGTCACCTGCCGGCTATCTGTTGCTCCCTGGGCGACTACCCTGCCCCTGAATTTGTACGCGTAGCAAAGAATCCGCTATAGTAAGCGGTTGAGTTCGGAGTCTCGTATACTCTGGTTGGGTGATCCACCCCCCTGGGTTGGGGCGGTGGGCATTCGTGACGGGAGAATACAAAAGCATGCGCCAGGGGCGGAAGGTGCCTCAAAAAGAACCGTAATTCTTTGCAAATAATGATTCGAATGAAAGACATAGCGAAGGATCTCGGCATCTCGCAGGCCACCGTCTCAAAGGTTCTACGCGAGCATCCTGATATCGGCGCGAAGACCCGGCAGCGGGTGCTGCAGCGCGTCAAAGAGCTGGACTACCAGCCGAACTCCCTTGCCCGCAGCCTGGCTACGGGTCGCAGCTATCTGATTGGCCTGGTCGCTCCCAGCCTGCTTCACCCGTTCTTTGCACAGATTGCGAGAGCCCTCTCCAACGTAATTCGAGAAAAAGGCTATTCCCTGATCGTGTCTTCGTCGGAGGAGGATCCGGAGCTGGAGAAGGAGGAGATATCGCGGCTGCTGGCGCGGCGTTTGGATGCGCTGGTCATCGCGTCCGCAGGGTCGAATATCGAGCAACTCAAGCGAATGGACAATAAGGCTCAACCATACGTGCTTATCGATCGCGACCTGGCCGGCCTGGCGGCTAACTTCGTTGGTATCAATGACGAAAAGGTCGGCCGGCTGGCGACAGAACACCTGATTGATATGGGCTGCCGCCGTGTGGCGCACATCCGGGGGCGAGATAACAGCACCGGCCTGGGCCGAGTCGAAGGCTATCGGCAGGCGCTGCGGCACCGCGGAATTCCCTATTCAGAAGACTACGTCGTGCGTGCAGATCACACAGATACCGAAACCACCCGTCAGGGCGCGGAGGCCATGCGCCTTCTACTGGAGCAAGACCCGAAGCCGGACGGCGTATTCTGCTTCAACGATCCGCTGGCGATCGGAGCGATGACCACCATCCTCGAATCAGGCCTGAGGATTCCGGAAGACATTGCTCTCATCGGCTGCGGCAATTTGCCCAATAATGACTGTCTTCGGGTTTCGCTGTCGAGCATCGATCAACACAGCCAGATGATTGGCCAGCGCGCTGCCGAGCTGGTGCTCAGCTTGATCGAGTCTGAACAAATGCCTCGCGCTCGAACCATCATCCTTGAACCGACACTAGTGGTTCGTTCCTCGACACAAAGAAAATAGCGCCCGGTCATGTGGCCTCGTTGAAAATCAGAGCATGGGTAGGGGCATGACTTGCAAAGGGATGTCTTCTGCACGAGGCGCCGGTCCCGGATTGCGCAGGGTGGTATTGGCGGCCCTCCGGCTTGCCGGCCCAATGCTCCTGTTGTGCGCGAGCGCCGGGCAGGCAAAAAACGATCCTACCCCCACCCATTCCGGCGAGCCCAACAACGGATATATCGGCTCCCAGGCTTGCTCGCAATGCCATTTGGAGATCTATCGACGATTTTCGCAGACCAGCATGGGACGTTCGATGTCGCTGGTGACGCCAGCATTTCTGGAGAACACTGCTCGCTCCGCCTCGTACTTCGATGAAAGACTCAAGCGGCGATTTGAAGTCTACTCTCTGGACGGGAAGCTCTATCAAAGCGAATCTGGAACCGGCGCCGACGGGAAGGAGAGCTTCCGGGCCGCCCACCAGGTCGAATGGATCATCGGGGCGGGAGTTAATGGATTCGGGGCGATCCTGCGACAGGACGGGTATCTCTTTCAGGCGCCGCTTTCGTTTTATTCCCGACCCAAGAGCTGGGGGCCCTCGCCCGGATATGAATTCACCGATCTGGGTTTTGACCGCCCGATCGTGGCTGGCTGCATTTTTTGCCACAGTGGCCGGCCAAACCCAGTGGCTGGAACCACGGGACAATTCGAAACCACGCCCTTTTCCGAAATGGCCATTGGTTGCGAAAATTGCCACGGCCCGGGCGCCGCTCATGTGCAGGCCATGCGCGGGACGAGTGTTCAGGCAAGGCAAAAAAACGCGCTTACCGAGATTGTCAATCCCGCCCGCCTTAGTCCGTATCTTGCAAACAACATTTGCATGGCCTGCCATCAGACCGGAGATGTGCGGGTTCTGAAGTCGGGAAAGACTTACCAGGACATCCGCCCAGGACGGCCACTCGACGACACGCTATCGATCCTGTTGGTTCCGCCTACGCGGGAGTCTCCTCCCACGGCAGACCACGTCGAGCACTACTATTCCATGACACTGAGCAAGTGCTATCGCGCGAGCCTCGGCCGCCTGAGCTGCATCACTTGCCACGATCCTCATGTGGAGCCGTCCCGCGAAGAGGCGCCGGCGTATTTCGCCGGCAAATGCCTCACCTGTCATACGAACCAAAGCTGCAAAGTGCCTCTTGAGACCCGAATGCAGAGAAAACCGGCCAACGACTGCGCAGGCTGCCATATGCCGAAGATCGAGCNNGACCTGATCCATCTCAATCCCGCTCCTGGGCAGGAATCTGTTCCGCCTCCGCTGCAGACCCTGTTGGCGGCTTACGGAGAGCTGGCAGCGAACAAGCCGGAATACGCTGCGCCCTATCTCAAAGTTCTCGGTCAGCTGGAGCAGACACTGCCGGATGACCCCCTTGTGCAGGCGGCGCTGGGGCGCAGAGATCTGAAGAATGGTGACTTTCAGACTGCCGCCAGCCATCTGCGGCGCGCTCTGCAGAGTGGTCCACCTGCGGCGGCGACCTATTCGGATCTCGCCGACGTTCTGGCACACCTTGGACAAACAGAGGATGCCCTTCCGCTGATCGAGAAGGCAATCGATCTGGATCCGTTCAACCCCGTCACCCGGAAAATGCTGGTGGTGCGCTTGATCGAAACCAGGCAATATGCGAAGGCACACGAAGCGCTCGAACGCTACCTGGAAATCTTCCCCCAGGACGACTTCATGCGCAGGATGTTGGCCAGCGCAGAGGGCAGGAGCCCGCAGCCGTAGAATGAATTCTAAGGTTTCCCGGAAGTGAAGGTTTGTTTCCTGACGATGCCTTTGCCTTCCTCGATGGTTACGAATTGCCCCGCGGCAACTTCGGAGAAATTCTCGGTTTTGCCATCGAGCCACCGGACCGATAGATTGGCCGAAACCGCTTTGCCAAGTCCAAAGTGCAAGCGGAAATCGTTTTGCGAGATATAAGAACCACCGCTGCGTATTTCATCGATCTGCTTTTGCCCTCCGGCAGTCACGGTGATCCGTGCCCCGATTGCATCGCGGTTCGTCGACGTCAATGCGCGTATCAGGATGGAATGTCCGGTTTGGGGAGCGAGGTTCTTGAGCAACGAGGGTGCCTCTCCCATATTGACAATTACAATCTCGTCGTTGCCATCGTTGTCCAGGTCTCCTACCGCCAGCCCACGCGATGAGTGCGCGTCGGTGATGCCGCTTCCGGCCTGCGGAGACAGATCGAAGAACTGCCGGTCTCCGCGGTTCCAGTAGAGCAGCCTTCCCTGTTTGAACTTTTCTCCGGTGTGTCCTGTGTCCACTTCAGGATACACGTGCCCGTTGGCCAGGATCAGATCCTTCCATCCATCGTTATCGATATCCAAAGCGGCTGTTCCCCATCCCAGATACCTGGTATTGACTGCGAGGCCGCTATCGATGGTCGCGTCGGTGAAGTTGTTCTCTCCCTGGTTGCGGTAGAGGGTGTGGGTGTCGTCGGCGAAGTTGGTCTTGAAGATATCCAGCCGTCCATCGTGACTGAAGTCGGCAGCGGCGACTCCCATGCCGGCTTGCTCGCGCCCGTCTTCGTTGTAGGCGACGCCGGCTAGAACGCCCATTTCCTCGAAACCCTTACCACTCCCCAGATTATGAAAGTACAGGCTGGCAGTAGAATCACACGCGATATAGATATCCGGCCAGCCATCATTGTCGAAGTCCGCGACCAGCGGAGTGAAGCAGTAATAATCCTTGGGCGTGGTGATGTGCATTAGACCCGAGACATCGGTGAAGTGACCGTGCCCATCATTCTGATAGAGGGAGATCGTTTCCCCCGGCAGACCCCGAGGGCCGCAGATCACCGGCAGGCCTTTCCATTCGCACTGCGACCGTTCTCCCGGATGCGGAGTGCGGGCGGGGTCAAACTCAATGTAGTGGGCAACAACGAGGTCCAGAAAACCATCCCGATTGAAGTCCAGAAACGCACATCCTGTGCTCCAACGCGTCTGCGGCGAAGACAATCCTCTGGCCTGAGTCTCATCGCGAAAGGTCCCGTTCCCCTGATTCCGATAGAGGACATTTTGTCCCCACTGGGTGATGAAGATATCTACGTATCCGTGGTTGTCGATGTCACCTGCGCATACTCCCTGTCCCCAGCCGGTATGCGTCAACCCTGCCTTGCGGGTGACATCTTCAAACTTCAAGCCACCAAGGTTGTGGTAGAGCAAAGGTGTTGGTGCGGCTCCGCCTTGCTGGAAACGATCGCCGTTGACAAAGAGAATGTCCGGCAATCCATCGTTGTCGTAGTCGAAGATCGCGACCCCATTTCCGGTGGTCTCAACGATGTATTGTTTGTTCTTTTCTGCGCCTGAGACATTGACACCCGTCAAGCCGGCCTGCGCGGCAATGTCTTCATACCGCACCGTCGGCGGCTTCATTCCGGGAGGCAATGGTTTGGCGGGCGTCGCTACGCCATTGCCGGTTGCCGCTCCCGTCTGAGCATGACCAAGAACCGCGCCTGAAAGGACTAAGAAGATCGAGAAGTGGAGGAAAAGGACAAGATGCCGCGCAGGCGTGAGGGGACGCTTCTTCATCTTTGGCGGATTGTAGCACTCGGCAGTTTCGCCAGCTCCGCAGTAACTTTTTGCCACCTGGAACCTGGTGACGGATTGCACAGGGGTGCGCCAGAGACGCCAGTTGCGATTGCTGAAGATCGCTCAACAGCGGTAGTCTAGGCGCTGTACATGACCGATCGCGCGCAGGCCCTCTCATTTCCGACCGAGGAATCAAAATCCGGACGGTGCCCGGGTGAACCAAGCCTATTCTTCTGCAGGGTGAAGAGGAAGTTTGATCGCGCCCGGCGCCGAAGAGCGGCTTTCTTGCGACGCGCGCTGGCTGCATTTTGTGCGTTCCCGCTGGTCATGGCAGCGCAGGAGGTTTCCTCCTGCAAAGGACCTGCCGCACTTGAACAAACGCTCGCCTCAAGCCCCTCACCGGGCGCTTTCGATGCGCTCGGAGCCTACTTTGCCAGCCATCACCAATTCTCCTGTGCCATTTCGGCTTTCGAGTCTGCAATTCATCTGGCGCCCGATTCGTGGGATGGTCACTACGATCTGGGGATCGCCTTGCTGAGCAATCGCGATCCCCAGCGCGCCGCCCATGAACTCGAGACCGCATCCAAGCTCAAACCCGGCACGGCAAAGATTCTTCTGCCCTTGGGAGTATCACTCAGTGAGTTGAATCAGCAGGAAGCGGCCATCGATGCGTTCAGGACGGTTCTAAGACAGGATCCCCAGTCGGTCCCGGCGCTCGATGGATTGACAAAAGCGCTGATTGCCGAAGGCAGATATGCGGCAGCAATCTCCGAACTCAAGAATGCGCCCCCCAATGAAGTACTGCGATTGAATCTGGCTATCGCCTATTCGAAGAATGGCAATACGGATGAAGCCCTGCAAACACTCTCCGCGATCGTCAAAGAGCACCCATCTTATTCCCAGGCCCACATGAACCTCGGAATTGTCTATACCCAGCAGAAGCGATTCGGGGAGGCGGCTCAGGAGTTCGAGGAAGCTTCGCGCCTGAATCCAGCGGACGACGCCGCGCGTCTCTCGTATGTGAAAGCCTTGGCCGCGATCGCGCAATTCGACAGAGCCGCGCCCATCATCAGGGATTATCTCAAGCACCATCCGCACGATTTCGAAGCACTGTATTTTGACGGCGTGGTGGAACGAGGTTTGGGCAACTATGCGGACGCCGAGAAGGTCATCCGTCAAGCCGTAGCTCTGAATCCGAATCATGCCGAGGCCCGCTATCACCTAGGCTTCGTGCTCGCTCGACTGGGCAAGCTTGGCGAAGCGCGGGTGGAGCTGGAAAAGGCGCTTGCACTGGACCCTGACTCCAGCGGAGCACGCTTTCAATTGGCATCCGTCCTTCGCGCTCTGGGACAGCAGGATCAGGCGCGCGAGGAATTGAAAGTCTTCCAGCAGAAAAAGGCCGACGACGTAAAGCTGGATGTCGCGGGCGTCAAGGCTAATCAAGCCAATCAGGATCTGCAGTCCGGGGATGCGCAAAAGGCAGCCGCTCTTTACCGCGAGGCGATTGCGAACGATCCAAGAAATGCCCACACCTACTATGACCTCGCTCTCGCCCTGGACCGGCTCGGCGACTATTCAGGAGAACGAGAGGCTCTGGAGAAGGCAATGAAGTTGGACTCGAAGCTCGCTCCGGTTCACAACCAGCTGGGCTTTCTCGATCTGCAGGTGAGTCAGACGGGAAATGCGGAAGAGCAGTTCAAGACCGCAATCTCGCTCGATCCGCAATATTCCGAAGCGCAAAACAATCTGGGCGTGCTCTATGGTCAAGCCGGCAAAGACAGCGAAGCAGAGCAGTTGTTCCGCAAGGCCACGGAAAACAATCCCCAGTACGGTCAGGCCTTTGCGAATCTGGGTCTGATTCTGGCCAGCGAATCGCGGTATGCCGAAGCCGGCCAGGCGCTGGCCAGCGCTGTGCAGCTTGAGCCGAAGAACCCTGGCTCGCTCAGCGCATACGGGATGGTTCTGGTGCGCTTGAACCGGGGCAGCGATGCTTTGACTTTCTTTCGCAGGGTGACGGAACTGGATCCAAAGTCGCCGGGAGCGCATTTGCACCTGGGAATCGCCCTGGCGGATCAGTTCGACCTGAACGGCGCGCTGGCGGAATTTTCCGAAGCCGTCCGCCTTGATCCCAACAGCGCGGTGGCGCACTACAACAAGGGCCGGGTTCTGCTCGATCTGCAGCACAATCGCGAGGCAAAGCCCGAACTGGAAGCGGCCACGCGTCTTGATCCCGGCTCGGCAGACTCCTGGTATCTGCTGGGTTTGATCTCGAGGCAGGCGGGGAACACGGACGAATCGATCCGTCAATTTGAGCAGGCACTGGCCACCAAGCCGGACAACGCCGAGGCCCAGTTCATGCTGGGGCAAGAACTCTTACGCAAAGGCGACGACGCCGGGGCAATCGAGCGATGGCGCAGGGCAATTGAGATCCGTCCTCAATACAACGAGGCCATCTACAGTCTTGCGCGGCTGCTGATGAAATCCGACCCTCAGGAAGCAAAGCGCCTGCAGGCCCGGTTCCAGGATCTGCAGGCGCAGCAACACATCATGGATCGCGCGCAAACGCTGGGAAACTTTGCGCTGGCATCGGCCGATGCGCATGACTGGCCGCAAGCCATCGCGCACCTCAGGGAAGCCCTCGATGTATGCGGAAACTGCAGTGCGCTGTCACATCTACACAAGGATTTGGGTCTGATCTATTGTCACTCCGGAGATTTCAAGAAGGGCCGAATAGAGTTGCTCGAAGCACAGAAGCTGTCACCAGGAGATGAGGACGTTGCCAAGGCACTCCGTCTTCTCGAGCCGGTAAACAAACCTCAAAAAGTACCTGCAGAGGATTGAACCACGCTTGGATCAACGAGTGGTCTGCCGCGGAGAAACCGTTCGTTGTGGAGATGCACCGGGCAGGCGAGGCGAATGAGGCAGAATTACGTCGCCGGGATACCGGCGTCCCTGGAACGGATTGGTCACTGATCGGCATGGACTCTTTGCCTTATCAGTCCTGTTTCCGGACTTCGCAATGAGACATCGCCGGAGCACGCAAGGTGAGTGCAGCGCGCCTGATCGGTATGGATAGCGATACAATTCCCGTGCCATTACTTCATCGTGAGGATATGTCCTTGAAATCAGCCCACCGTTCCATCGCCATCGCTACCGCCGCCTTGCTCCTTGCCTCGTGCGCACTGCCCTCATTCGCCCAGGTAGAGGGTGAGCGTGTCGCCATTTCTTCAGCTCATCCCATCGCCGCGATTCAGGATACCGAGACGCCCGCGCAGCGTGACGCACGCATGGCCTGGTGGAGGGATGCACGCTTCGGCATGTTCATCCACTGGGGCCTTTACTCCATCCCCGCAGGGACCTGGGACGGCAAGCAGATCCCGGGCATCGGCGAATGGATCATGAACCGCGCCTCCATTCCCGTGGCCGGCTACAAGGCTCTCGCGGCCCAGTTCAATCCCACGTCTTTCAATGCTCATGACATCGTTGCCCTCGCCAAGTCGGCGGGGATGAAATACATCGTCATCACAGCCAAACATCATGACGGCTTCGCCATGTTCGACTCCAAGGCAGATCCCTTTAATATCGTCGCCGCTACCCCCTTTCATCGCGATCCTATCCGCGAGCTGGCCGAGGAGTGCCGCAAGCAAGGCATGAAGCTCGGCTTCTACTACTCGCAAGATCAGGACTGGACAGCGCCCGGCGGCGCGGCCTACAAGACCGGCAATCATGACCTTCCCTCTCACCACTGGGATCCGGCCCAGGACGGCGACTTTGCTACTTACCTTCACACCAAGGCCATCCCCCAGATGAAGGAGCTGCTGACGAACTACGGCGATTTCCCTGTCGTCATCTGGTTCGATACGCCGACGCCGGACATGACGCCTGCGCTGGCCGGCGAGATCGTCGCTCTGCTCAACCAGCATCCGAACCTCATCTGGAACAACCGGCTTGGCGGAGGCTACAAAGGCGACACCGAAACACCGGAGCAGTACATCCCGGCGCAGGGCTATCCCGGCCGTGACTGGGAGGCCTGCATGACCATGAACGACACCTGGGGCTACAAGTCCTATGACAATAATTTCAAGTCTACCGAGACCCTGCTGCGGAACCTCATCGACATCGCCAGCAAGGGCGGGAACTATCTTCTCAATATCGGACCCGACTCCAAGGGTGTTGTCCCTCCGGCGGAGGTCGAGCGCCTTCACCAGGTAGGCCAGTGGCTGGCTGTCAACGGCGCATCGATTTACGGCACCAACTCGACTCTCTTCGGACCTGAGGCGGGCAGCTTCAGCACCACAGAGAAGGACAAGGAGGGCAAGCCCAAGTTCATCCCCAGCTGGAACTGGCGCTCAACGACGACGGCTGACAAGATCTACATCGAGCTTTTCACATGGCCGAATGGCAGCTTTCATCTGGATAGCGTCCCCCGGACTGTTGCCAGCGCCTACCTGCTTGCCGACCCGAAGCATAAGCCGCTGAAGGTGACGAAGACTGGAGGTGGCGTCGATATTCAGCTTCCCGCAAAGGCGCTGGATCCCATAGCTACCTTGCTGGTGCTGAACACCAAGTGATCAACGGCACCGGACGACACTGGCGAAGCCACTTCAGGAAACGGAAAATTTACGTGCGTTCGCAGACAATCGATGTAGGAGAAAAATGAGGATCTCACGTCGTAGTGCCCTAGCAGCCCGTGGTTAAAGTGCCTTTCTGGAAANNGAGAAGTTAAGAAATTTAGATTCATAGTGTTAGAAAATCAGTTTCACGGATTTTAGACTTTAACCACGGGCTGCTAAGGGATGATGGCCGCAGCCGGGCAGGCCGCCGTGTCCAGAAAGATGATGGGGCTGGTGCCCGCCTCGCCCGCCAACCCGGCCGGCCGCGTGGCCACCAGCACAGAGCGTGACCTCGCCTCCGGCCCCTTCGAGCCTAGCTGGTACTCCCTCAAGGCTCACTACAAGACGCCCGACTGGTTCCGCGACGCCAAGTTCGGCATCTGGGCCCACTGGACCGCGCAGTGCGTTCCCCGAGCAGGGCGACTGGTACGCCCGCCGCATGTACATCCAAGGCGAGCCCGGCTACGACTACCACGTCAAGACCTACGGCCACCCTTCCAAGTTCGGCTTCAAGGACATCGACTGCATCTGGAAGGCTGAGAACTGGAACCCCGAGGCCCTCATGGACCTTTACCAAGCCGCCGGCGCCAAGTACTTCATGACCCTCGCCAACCATCACGACAACTTCGACAACTTCAATTCGAAGTACCACGACTGGAACTCCACGCGAATCGGCCCCATGAAGGATATCGTCGGCACCTGGACCGCGATCTGCAAGAAGCGCGGCCTGCGTCTCGGCGTCAGCAACCACTCCGCACACGCCTGGCATTGGTTTCAGACCGCCTTCGGTTACGGCGCGGAGGGTCCCCTGGCCGGTGTCCGCTACGACGGCTTCACCAAGCGATCCCAGGGCAAGGGCAAGGCGTGGGACGGCTTCGACCCGCAGGAGCTCTACGTCGGCCCCAGCCTCGTCATCCCCGACGGCTTCACCTCCATCCAGAAGATGGCCGCGTGGCACGAGAGCAACGACCGCATCTGGGACGAGAACCCTCCCTGCGACGACACCGAGTTCACCAACACATGGTTCCTTCGCTGCAAAGATCTCCTCGATACCTACCAGCCCGACATGCTCTACTTCGACGACACCGAGCTTCCCCTCGGCCAGACCGGGCTCGACATCACGGCGCACTTCTACAACTCCAACATCAAGCGACATAACGGCAATCTCGAGGCCGTCGTCTTCGGCAAACAGTTCGTGCCCCAGCACCGCGGCGCGGCGGCGCTCGACCTCGATCGCGGCCGCGCCAACGACATCCTTCCGCTGCCCTGGCAGTGCGATACCTGTATCGGCGACTGGCACTACAACATCCACACCTTCGAGCAGCACAAATACAAGTCCGCGAAGACCGTCATCCAGCTCCTCGCCGACATTGTCAGCAAGAATCGAGCGCACCGCCGACGCCCTCGTCGTCACCATACCCACGCAGAAGCCCAATCGGGAGTGGGCTGTCGGAGCCGAGCATCTCGACCTTGGTGATCTCGGAGCCCAACGATATTGCGTATAGCTTCCGTATCACAGCGTCGAACCTTTGATGTAGCAGCCGCGATCGCTGGAGAATCGTACTGACCACGTAACCGTTCGCAGCTCCGCTTCGACCTCCATGGCGAGAACTGGATACACCGGTGAAGATTGCCTCCTCCCTACCCGATGATCTTTTGCAAATTCAATCGCCGGGTTCCTATCGACTCTTCGGGGTGGTGAAACAGTAGGCGGTGTATTTGATTTCGCTCCACGCCCGGTCGCCGATGGGATAGCCGGGAAATAGGGGGCGGTTCACCGGCGTAAATTTGATCCGCACGCAAATGGTCTTTCTGCCCCGGGTGAGGGCGCGCGAAATGAGAAACTCATCGTCGCGGAATCTGCGATTCGAAGTTTCGACATTGTGTTCCGTGGCCCCCAGTTCATCCTTCGGGTTCGAGTAGACACACGTATTCGACCCGGCCAAATACCAAATACCCGCGAGCTTCCACTCCGCGTTGGGTTTGTCTGCGATATACACTTCCGCCCGTTGACCGGGAAAGGAGTAATCCAGCTTGCGACGAAGGAGTACACCCAAATTATCCGGGCGGAGACGCAGACGAAACTCTGAAGTGCCCTTTGTCGTGCGGCCGCGGTCCTGCTCCTCGGGATAGATGACCTTGCCGTTCAGGGTATCGACTCCCCACTCGTAGCGAGAGGAAATCGTGTAGGGGGCAGAGGCTTGCGGCGAGGAGTAGCCATGAGCGCGCTCAGCCGCTGTATCTCCTATCTGCAGCCGATCGGTTTCCATCAGCGAGGGCGACGGCAGGCCATACCAATAGGCGATCGTTTCGTAGTGTTCGGTAGATTGATTTCTGCCGCCATGCTCCAGGCGAATGACCGCGTTCTTTCCGAATGGCATGAGATCGGCGAGCAAAAAGCGGTAGGCGGACTCGATCTTATCCTGGTCATTGACGGCAACCTGTGCAGTGCGTGCTCCGACCGGGTGACCAACAAAGGGCAAGCTCATGTTCAAGCCACCCCAGTAGTCTCCACCGCCGCCCCATTCTTCGGTCCCGGTTCCCTGCGCCTGCGGCGTGAGGCTGTCATCGAAGAAGAACCGCGGATCCCCTTCCAGCGTTTCCAGGTTTGCATTGTGAGAAAAAATGAACGACGTACCCACAAAGCTCCCCGACCACTCTTTCGCTCCCTCCGCGTCTCGTGTGTCGAGAAGCACCATGTCCTCACCGGGCGTGGGTTGCGGAATGTCGCGGTACGTCGCATGGAAGTAAGCCAGCCGATTGGTGGGCGTTTGCAAAGGCACGGAACGGACCTCCCATGCGACTCCGTCGACCTGGTGGCCGGCACCCGCAAGCTGGATGCTCGCTGAACGGAAGAACGGCATCGGGAAATAGCAAACGAGGTAGATGCGGCCGTGCGTAAAGCGAATGTTCGCCGGAAAGGCTTTCACCAGAAATTCCCGGCCGTCGCGGTTGTAAAGGGTTCCGGCTCCATAGAAAAGAGCGATGGGAACATCGATGGACGGTTGCGGCCTCCCGTCCCAAGTGACGCGCAACCGAAGGTTCTCGAAGGCCGGCGCCTGATCGCGGGAGACGGAGAAGCTGAGGGCGCGAATGGTCGCCTTCCCTTTCAGATCCACCGCGGTAACAGAGCCGGAGGCGGGGACGTTCACCTTGCCGCTTGCCTCCCTGGCTGTCTTAGGCGCGATGTCCGTACCCGATCTGGAGATGAGATCGAGCACATCGCGATCGGGCGCCACGCTCTCATCCCAGCTTCGAAGCGGTTGCGACAGAGGAGTTCCGGGAACGAACTGGTCGTAGATGTAGTATCCCGTGCCATAGTGAGTCCGGGTGTAGGCCATTTGAAAGCTGCGCTCAAAAGAAACCGGGCTCCAGACAAGGTCGGCCCCATTTGTCGTCGCCCAGGTCTCATTCAGAGGGCTGGGAAACGCCGCCAAAGGGAGAAAGGTGGAATTGGGAGCCGGGTGCAATGGGTCCCCGGTGCTGCTTTCCTGAACAAGATGATCTGTTCCGTCGATTACGTAGTGCCAGGGGCTCCCGTGCCAGTGATTGTAGCGGCTAAATAAGAGGATTCCCGGGCCTTCCAGATCCAGCGTGACATTGAAGTCATCCGCGAGCTGATACAGAAAGTGCGACGCATCCGCGCCTTCATTCCCTCCTCGCCGGTCATAAGTACTTCGCATGTAAGCACGCATCCCGATCTTCTGATCAGCCCATTGGTCCCATGCCCGATAGGCATCGAGCCCAACGGGAACCGGGCGTGGTTGTTCCGCCGCGCGAGCGATCCCAGGCAGCAGCAATACCGCGCAGAAACAGAGCCCGCGGGAAGTCAACCATCTGGTTGTCATCAACGTACCCTTATGAGAGTTTCATTCATCCGCCATACCCTTCATTCTCATCGCGCCGATCTTTACTTCTGCGGCCGTGAAGTGATCGCCTGTCTTGGTGGCGTGGATAACGACATGGTCGCCGACCTTGATCGCCTTCACAGTGATTGTCTCGGTGCCTGCGAAGTACTTCGTGTCAGCCGTGAGCAACACGGTCTGCGTGCTGCCGTCGGTTGCCTTCACCATGATAGTCGCGTCGGTAATCGAAGTGATGGTTCCCATGATGTGCTGCATTCCATTGTGGGCATATGCAGCTCCTACGAAGATTCCTAGCGTGACCATCAACACCAGTACTCGTCTCATCGTGAGTGTCCTTTCATGTTGCGCCTCGTTGCGGTTTTGGCAGAGGAGTCTCCACCATTCAGGAATTGCTCTTCGTCCTTCTCCTCCTGTAGCTCTTCCGGAGTTTTCGGGTTCAGAACCTCCATCTGAGTTTCTTCGGCAGGAGTTAACTGGGGAAGGTGGCGAATGAAATGCACCAACTTCCAACTGTCATCTGCCGTGTCTGCTCCGCCAAAGGCAGGCATACCTGACATCCGAATACCGTTCTCGATGATGGAGAAGATCTCCCCGTCGGTCCGGTTCTGGGTGCGGGATTGACGGAGGTCCGGAGGTTTCGGATACATGCCCTTGCCGAACATCGTCTGCCCACTACCGTTGTTTGCGTGGCACACGGCACAGTGGTCAGCGAAATGAGCCATCGCTTCATGTTGCACATCGAGGGAAAGCCGGATCGGGTTTTTGAGAGTCTTCGCCGACGAGGGCATGGCCGTATCACGCGCATACGCCGCCAGCACGGCTTCGATTCGCGATGGCTCGGCGCGAGCGCTAAAGCCCTGCATTGCCGTTCTCATGTAGATATAAGCCCCCATTCCGATTAGAAGGAGCCCTGCCGCAACAATGGCGAGAGTGGTGAATAGCTTTCTCATGAGGCCTCATGATGAACGCGTAGATTTCGCGGGCCCCAGCGCGGAGTGCCGCTGATATCCAAGGGAAATGGAGATCACGCGACACTCCGGCCAGCGACGTGGGGAAAAGCCGGCCAGAAAGTCGCGAGTTTAGACGCGAAGAATCGTGTGGAGCGAAACCAGGGAGGGAGTTCGAAGCGGCGGCGTTTCAGAGGTGTAGAAATGCGCGCCAAGCGCTGACGGAAGGATTGCAATGACAACGGTTACTGGGTCCGGATGGATTGCAGTCCGGTTCTCATGATTGAGCAGTGCCGATTGCTCTCCGCATGCATGATGGTCACAGTCGCTCAAAGATTCGACAACGGCCAAGGCCGCCTCTGAGGAGCGGCTGAGCTGACCCGTTGCACGATGCTGCATCCTGGGCTGCATGCCGGTCATCGGCGAATGGACTCCGGGGTGCGCATGCCCTTGGATACTACCGCCGGGATGACAGGTTTGTGCAAGATCGTCGAGGTCACAACTTAGCTCGCAGGCCGCAGCCACGCACGAGACGGGCAGCAAAATTGCCGCCAGCAAGCTCGCCAATGTGACTCGAAGCCACATGCCTAAATCATAACTCACAATTCTGTACTGAAGGGCAGCTCCTCTCGGAATAGGCTGCCGTACACCAATAGTAAAAATGCTTTAGCGCCACGGTTCCAGAACGTGGGCTTTGAATTCACGGGGTAGCTCCAGAAGGTGCCCGGCTTCCATCGAACGTGCTGCCCAATCGACGAGAGATCTGTACTGATTGAAATCAGTAATGTTGCCCAGCCATTGAGAGCCTGAGTCAGAGTTCACCACCACCACATTGGGCGTATCGCAGGGACCAACACAGCCGCTGATCGAAAGTTGAACACGCTTCAATAGGCCGCGCCTGCGCCACTCGTCCTTTAACCAGTCAACGGGCACCGGTGGACGATCCTTTTGCGTCGCTCCGCAGCAACATCCCTGGCAAACAATCATTTGTCCGATCACTCGGCGCTTGGTCTCCAGCATCTCGACGATCTCCGTCCGGAATAATATATAGTATAGAGGACTATAGTACATTAACTGGAGGCGATCTTGTCGCACACGACGAAGGATAAGAAAAAAATGCTGTCGCGCATTCGTCGCATCAAGGGGCAAGCCGATGCGATTGAACGTGCTCTTGAAGGGGATGGAGCATGCGAAGACGTCTTGCAGCTGGTGGCGTCCTGCCGCGGTGCTCTCAATGGCTTGATGGCCGAACTGATCGAGGGACACGTGCGGTTTCACGTTCTTTCCCCTGAGCAGAAGACCCTTCCCTCGCAGCTTGAGGCAGCGGAGGATTTGATTTCAGTGGTTAAGAGGTATTTCGTTTAGAGGGGCGGTATGGCGAACATGGGGACTATTACCACGAGCGCGGACTTGACCTTGTTTGAGGTTCGTCTCGTGATCTTTGTCGCGTTCGCAGCGGCGGATGAGTTGATGGACGTCATTCGCAGATCTCTCAAATAGCCCATGCCGAGGATGATTTCTTTGAGAAGTTGCTTTCCCGCATCGCTGTGTCTTTTGGCGTTCTGGACCGGTCCAGCATTCGCCCAGACCCCACTGAGCCTGAGCGAGGCAGTGAGCTTTGCCCTGTCGCATCGCCCGGAGCTTCGAGCGTCTGCGGATCGAACGAGTGCGGCGGAGCATCTGCGGGAGCAAGCCGGGCTGATTCCCAACCCTCGGCTTTTCCTGCAATCAGAAGACCTGCGCGCCGTGCACTTCAACTTCTGGCAAGACTCCGAGACATTCGCATATGCGGCCGAAACCCTAGAGACTTCCGGGCGGCGTGGCGGCCGAATCGCAGCCGCAAACCAAAGAGTCGAGCGCAATGGACTGGAAGCGGAACAGATTCGTCTTCAGGTCGCGCTGAGAGTGCGCCAGGCCTATTGGACAGCCGAAGGCACCCAGTTCATGGCAAAGCTCTATCAGCAGAACGAGGACTACTTCCATCAGATCATCTCCTACCACGAGGCCCGTTTCCATGAGGGTCGCCTTGCTGAGATAGATTTGCTGCGCGTACGGCTTGAGGGAGAGCGCGTTCATGCGGCGTCCACTCGAGCGCAACTGGAAGCAGAACGGGCAATTCTTGATCTGGAGCGAGAGATAGCTTCGCCCGATCGCGGCGACTGGCGGTTAACAGAACCCTTTGAGGCACTTGATCCTCCAATCGTTCCACCGCCAGGAGCAGATCCCGCGCTGGCCCGTGTCGAGGGACAAGCTGCACATCAGGCGATTGCGGCGGCGGCCGCCAATTTGCGGCTACAAAAGGCAAATGGCCGACCGGATTTAGAGGCTCTTCTCGGCTACAAGCGCAACATCGGGTTCGATACGGTGCTTGTGGGCCTGCAATTGAATCTGCCGATCTTCGACCGGAATCAAGGCGCAGTTGCCGCCGCGAAAGCAGACACACATGCGGCTGAAGAGGATTATGCGGCAGTCCGCCAGCAGCTGTCCTCGCAGCTTTCCATCTCACGGCGCGAGTACGAGCTCAAGCGGGAAGAATACCTCGAGACCTTCAAGCCATTGCGGGATCAGGCCATCGAGATCTCCGAAATCAGCCGGGCAGCGTACCAGGAGGGCGGCCTCGATCTTGTGCGCCTGCTCGATGCCGAGCGGGTGAGGGTGGAAGCAGAGGTCTCCTGGGTACAAGCCCTGGAAGGCTATCACCAAAGCGTCGTCGCGCTTGAATACGCCGCAGGGGTACAGCCGTGAGCATCAGCAGAAGCTGTTTTTCATTCGCGGCTCTGTGTGTTGGGCTGGAACTTGCTTGTCTAGGCTGTGGTCGCAAGGCCGCGGACGAATCTGGCTCGAAAGACCACACGACGCGAAGTGCCCCGGGAGAAGTTGTGATCTCTCCCAGCGAGCAAGCTGCGCAAGGAATCGAAGTCCAAACAGCCGAAAAAAGCGATGCGCCCAGCGTGCTGCGTCTGCCCGGCCGCATCGCGTTGCCCGACAATGCGACGTGGCGAGTGGGCGTGCTGACGGATGGCCGAGTGGAGAAGGTCTACGCCAATCTCGGGGACTACGTGCGTAAGGGGCAGGTGGTCGCAAGAATGCACAGCCATGATGTCCATGAGGCTCGTGCTGCCTATCAGATAGCTGTCGCCGATCACACCAGGCTTGAGTCCGCTCAGGCCCTGGCCCAAACCGAGTATGAGCGCACACAACGCCTATACGCATTGAAAGCAGTTTCTCTCGAACAGACGCAAATCGCTCACCAGGAACTTGTCAACGCGCAGACAGAGGCGGGCAACGCCAGGATTGCGGTGATTCGAGAACGGACTCACCTCGAGGACACGCTTGGCGTTCCCGCCGATGTTCCGGCCGGCTCACACGACGAAAATCAGGAGATGATCCCGATCGTTGCTCCCGCGAGCGGGTATGTCCTCGAGAAGAATGTCACGCCTGGTTCGACCATTCAGCCGTCGACGGACGCATTCGTGATCGGAGATTTGAGCCGCCTTTGGATGCTGGCTTCTGTCGGAGCAGACCAGCTTACGCGGCTTCGTCTTGGACAATCCGCGGCCATATCTCTTCCCGACGTGCCTGGCCAATCCTTTTCCGGCAAAGTTGTCAATCTCGGCCAGCAGTTCGACGCTACGACTCGACAGATGCAGATTCGCATCGAGTTTATGAACCCTGGCGGCCGCCTGCGGCCCGAGATGCTGGCCAGGGCCGAGCTAGCCGAGATGTCGGCAGGCGAGAGGAGGACGGTCCTGATGGTCTCGCAAGACGCCGTCCAGCAAGTGAACGGGCAGGATGCAGTCTTTGTGCGCTCTTCGGCGGACCATTTCATGATGCGTCCGGTTCAAGTCGGCGAGACCGCGAAGGGCATGATCCAGATCCTTTCGGGCATACAGCCGGGGGAACAGGTCGTGATGCACGGGAGCTTTCTCGTCAAATCTCAACTCCTCCGCTCTTCGATTGGCGACTGACATGTTGAACCGGATCGTTGACGTTACTCTCGCGTATCGGTGGTTTGTCGTCCTCGGTATTCTTGTGCTGCTCGCCGTCGGAGGGTATGCGCTCTACACGCTGCCCGTCGAGGCCTTCCCGGACCTCACCAACAATCAGGTTACGGTGGTCACGGAAGCCCCGTCCATGCCTCCCACGGAAGTAGAACAGCTCGTAACCTACCCCATTGAGCAGTCGATGATGGGAATGCCTAAGCAACAGGAGGTTCGTTCGCTCTCGGAGCTCGGATTGTCGATGATCACGGTTGTTTTCGACGACTCCGTGTCCATGTACTTCGCCCGGCAGATGGTCAACGAGCGGCTGCAACAAATTAGGAGCCAATTGCCCGATGGGATTCAGCCGGTGCTGGGGCTTCCCGCGACGGCATTCGGTGAACTCTATCAGTACACGCTCAGCGGTCCCATGAGTGCCATGCAACTGAAAGATCTTCAAGAGTGGCAGATCAAGCGGCAGCTCAGGACGGTGCCGGGAGTGAGTGAGGTCAACACCTGGGGCGGCGAGGTCAAGCAATATCAGATCACGGTCGATCCGGCGGTCCTGGCTCAATACGGCCTAACCCTTCATGATGTCGCCCAGCGAGTAGAAGAGAACAACACGAACTTCGGTGGCGGCTTCATTGAGCACAACGACGAACAGTACACTCTGCGAGGAACCGGACGCGCCGAAAGCACCGCCGACCTAGGCAACATTGTTCTGCTCTCGCATGGGGGCGTTCCCGTTCTTCTGAGCGGCGTAGCCCAGGTGACAATCGGCGCGGCACCCCGTCACGGAGCCCTACTGCGCAATGGTGAAACGGTGTCTGGCATGGTCATTATGCTGAAGGGCGAAAATGGCAAGCGGGTGATCGCAGCGGTTAAGCGACGCATCTCCGAGATGCATTTACCACCCGGCGTGAAGATCAGCCCCTTCTACGATCAGTCGTCCGTGATCGACGGAACCATTCATACCGTTAAGAAGAACCTCTTCGAGGGGTTCGTTCTCGTAACAATCGTGCTCTTTCTCTTTCTCGGCAATGTACGTGCCGCCCTGATCACCGCATCGGTGATTCCGCTCGCGATGCTGGTGAGCTTTATCAATATGCGGGTCTTCGGAGTAAGCGCCAACCTCATGAGATTGGGAGCAATCGACTTCGGAATGATTGTCGATGGAGCGGTCGTTATGATGGAGAACGCCATTCACCGGCTCGAAGAACATCCTTCCGGAGAACCTCCTGCCGAAACGATTCGCTCCGCGGCCTATGACGTTGCCCGGCCAATGGTCTTCGGCATTGTCATTATCATCGCGGTGTATATCCCGATCTTCTTCCTGGAGGGTCTCGAGGGACGCATGTTCCGGCCGATGGCGTTTACGGTCTGTTCGGCTCTCTTCGGATCGTTGTTCCTGGCCCTGATTGTGATTCCGGGCCTCGCATCCTTCGCCTTTCCCAAAGGCCTGCCGGTGAACCTTCAGTCATCCAGGCGCAATTGGATGGAGAAGATTACTCGACGCTATATCGCGATGCTGGAGGTGATCCTAGAGCATCGGAAGGCAGCCTTGGCCACTGCTCTTGCAATCCTCGCAGTAGCAGTCGCCTCGCTTGCACTCATCGGTACCGAGTTCATGCCTCGCCTGGACGAAGGAACTATCCTCATCGAGACGCGTAAGCTGCCCGGAATCTCGTTGACAGACTCGGTCGAGATCAGCAAACGAATTGAGAAGAGCTTGCGTGCGTTTCCCGAAATCGCCGACGTAACCATCAAGATCGGCCGCCCGGACTTCGCGACGGAAGCCATGGGAATCAATGAGGGCGACACCTACCTTACGTTGCGCCCGATGAAAGAATGGACTCGCTTTCATTCGAAGGATGAGTTGATCGACGCTTTGGATAAGGAGCTGGCGAAGATCCCAGGTCTCAACTATGACTTCACGCAACCCATGGCGATGCGCGTGGATGAGACAGTCTCTGGAGTGAAGGCTGATTTGGCGATCAAGATCTTCGGGGATGATTTCGGAACGTTAGACAACTTGGCTGAGCAAGTGGTGCGCGCGGTTGGGTCGGTCCGGGGAGCGGCAGATCCTCAGATCGAATTGACATCCGGCGTAGCCGAGTTGGCGATCCGGGTCAGGCGTGATCAGTTGGCCCGATACGGTCTCAATGTTACGGATGTGCAGCAGGCTGTTGAGGCGGGTGCGTCTGGCGCCGACATCTCCCAAATCATCGAAGGGCAAAAGCGTTATTCCGTAGCGCTGAAGCTTCCCGCGAGTTACCGCCGCGATCCTGAGGCAATGCGCGACATCCTTCTCCACGCTCCGAATGGAGAACAAGTAACCCTCGGCCAGGTGGCTGACGTGAGCGTCATACGCGCCGCCCAAGTGATCAATCGCGAAGAGGGGCAGCGCCGCATGGTAGTCATGTCCAACGTTCGAGGACGCGATCTCGGCAGCTTCGTGGGTGAGGTTCAAGACCGAATTCGTAGAGATGTCAGTCTGGCTCCCGGATACTCGATAACCTATGGTGGTCAGTTCGAAAATCAGCAGCGGGCTACACACAGGCTAATGCTGATTGTTCCGATTGTGATCGGCATTATCTTCCTCTTGCTCTATCTCACATTCCATTCGCTCAAGCAATCGCTGCTGGTGGTCGGCAACGTACCCTTCGCGCTGGTTGGTGGCATTGCAGCACTATGGACTCGAGGAATGAACCTCAATCTATCCGCTTCCATAGGTTTCATCGCATTGTTTGGCGTCGCGATGCTCAACGGGGTTGTGCTCGTGAGCGCGATCAACCGTTTGCGGGAGGCCGGCGAGTCGACCTACCACGCCGTCATTGAGGGCTCCCGCAACAGGTTGCGCCCTGTGCTCATGACGGCATGTGTTGCCAGTTTTGGCTTCATTCCCATGGCGACCTCAACCTCGACCGGGGCTGAAGTACAACGTCCTTTGGCGACGGTCGTGATTGGAGGCTTACTCAGTTCGACCATCCTCACCCTCGTTTTGCTGCCGACTATGTATGAATGGTTGTTCCATCGAGAGCCGCCTGTGGACGCTGGAGCATCGCGCGTCAGCGAGGAAATGAGTGTCTAGTCCAGGGCGCTTTCAGTTCTTTCCCCCGAGGCAGAAGACGCTTCCCCTCGCAGCTTGAGGCAGCGGAGGACCCAATTTCAGTGGTTAAGAGATATTCATTTAGAGGAGGCGGTATGGCGATTGTGAACCAGAACGAAACACGCGCTAATCCCGGCGAAGTAGCCGAGGACGAAATTCACATCCCTCAGCCTGCGGATGCTCTTTCAAGAGCCTCGCACGAAGAACATCAGCACCACGACGACGATGACCACGAGCATGGTTTCGAACTGGTCGAGGTCCTTCGCGTGGTCTTTGTCGCGCTCGCCGCGGCGGCAGTCTGGTTCCATCTCTGGGAGCCGTTCCACCGCGTCAGCATTATCGGCCTGGTGGCCACGCTGATCGGCGGCTACCCCATTTTCAAAGAGGCGTTCGAGAACATTCTTGAGCGCCGCATGACGATGGAACTCTCCATGACGATCGCGCTGGTTTCCGCGCTGGCGATCGGCGAATTCTTCACCGCGCTTGTCATCACAGCGTTCGTCCTTGCAGCCGAGATCCTCGAGGGGCTCACCGTCGGACGTGGGCGCCGTGCGATCCAGGACATGCTGGACTTTCTTCCTCAGACTGCCAGTGTGCTTAGAGAGGATCAGATTGTCGAAGTGGATACGAAGACCATTGTGCCGGGGGAAGTGGTTGTCATCCGGCCCGGTGGCAGAATCCCGGTGGACGGCCGGGTTTTAAGCGGTCATTCGTTTGTGGAGCAGGCCGCGATCACTGGCGAACCGATGCCAAGTGAAAAGGCGGCTGGAAGCGATGTCTACGCGGGAACGATCAATCAGGCGGGCACACTCCAGGTCCGCGCGGAGCGTCTGGGAAAAGACACGACCTTTGGCAAGATCATTGAGGCCGTGGAAAATGCAGAGCGCTCTCGTGCGCCGATACAGAAGACAGCAGACCGGCTTGCCGGGTACCTGGTCTACTTCGCTCTAGGCGCGGCGGTACTCACCTTCCTGATCACACACAACCTCCGATCTACGATCTCGGTCATCATTGTTGCCGGGGCTTGTGGGATTGCAGCGGGCACGCCGCTGGCAATCCTGGGGGCCATCGGACGCGCAGCCCGGAAGGGCGCAATCATCAAGGGCGGAATTTATCTTGAAGCCCTGGGACAGCTGCATACCGTCTTCCTCGACAAGACGGGAACCCTGACTTACGGATTTCCCCTGGTCGCGAAGATCCGCACGGCCCCGGGCATCCCGGAGAGCGCGCTCCTCGAAGCGGCCGCCAGTGCCGAAAGAAGCTCCGAGCATCCGTTGGGTCGTGCCATCGTTCGCTTTGCGGAGCAGCGAAGCATCCAGCTTATTGATCCCGAATTCTTCGAGTACCGCATTGGCCGGGGAGTTCTGGCCTCCTTGCATGGCAAACCAGTCGTCGTCGGGAATCGAGCCCTGTTTGAGGAACTCGGAATCGCTCATCCAGGAAAGGAGACAGGAAAGGAGAATGGTAGTGCAGAGGGAGGAACCGAGGTCCTCGTCGCGCGGGGAGGCCGCTACTACGGTTCCATCCTGATCACAGACCAATTGCGCCCGAGCGCCGCGCCAGCCGTAAAGGCTCTCGCTCACATGAGTATCGATGTCGTCTTATTGACGGGAGATAGCAAGGCGGCCGCGGAGGCCGTGGCCGATGAGCTCGGCATCATTCAGTTCTACTACGAACTCCTGCCAGAGCAGAAGACAGCCTTCATCGCCGAACAGGTGAAGAAAGGCCGGACGGTGGCCATGTTGGGCGACGGCATCAATGACGCACCCGCACTCAGCGAGGCGAGCGTTGGCGTGGCCATGGGAGCCGGAACGGATGTCGCTCGGGAAAGTGCGGATGTCGTTTTAATTGGAAACGACCTTGCCAAGTTTGTGGAGACGGTCCGCATCGCGCGAAAGTGCCGGCTGATCATTCTGCAAAACTTCTATGGCACGCTGATTGTCGATACGATCGGCATCGTCCTGGCTGCGGCCGGCGTCCTCAACCCGCTCCTTGCGGCGTTTATTCACGTCGCCTCGGAGCTGACCTTCATCCTCAACTCAACGCGTCTACTTCCCCCTCGTGAGAAGACGAAGGCCGCCAGCCGAGATCCAGCAATAGCGCCCGCCTGAGGAGTCGGCTGGGTACGGCATCTCGTACTCCGATGTCCTCGTCACAGCGCTTGCTGTGGTCTCTCATTGCCCTTGGTGACATCTCTGCTGCAACAACTCGCTTTGTCTGATTTAGACAGTGCACAACGGAGACGCCTTTTTGACTGTCAGCCGCTCTGAAAAAGAGGGTCATACGCTGCCCTAATCGAAGGTGTGCGTCATTACCCACAATGCGATGCAGACGGTTACAACCGTCACCGCGAGAAGCAGGAGAGCTGCGCTTACGAGCTCAGAGCGCTTCCAGCGGATCAGCCGGACCCTCCGTTTGCTGCCCTTATCGAGGTTTATCTCTCCCCACACAACCGCCTCCCTTCAAAAAACCTGCTTTAAGGACAGCAAGTGCATGCCGTCCCTAAAGCTTTCGGAAAGACGCGTTGTTCCGGTTAAAAGTGGAAGCCGATCTCAGCCGAGAGCGCTCGCGGTGTGACGTAGTGGGTGCCGCTAAACGTCGACAGGAAGTTGTAAAGTGCAATCTTGTTGGCGAGGTTCACGCCGGTCACTCGCAGGCTCCACCGGTACCGGTCCCCGCCGAGCAGATTCTCCTCTCCTACCGAAGCATCGAAGAGGCTGCGCTCCTTGACACGCGAGGGATTCCGGTCGTCGTTTTCCGTTCCGGGCGCTGGGATAGACAGCAAGGTGGAGGTGAGCTGTGATGCCAAGCAAGGAGTTGGCAAAGGACTCGTAGGAGTGGCCTTGAGACCATTGCAGGCAAGTCCCGCCTCGAATTCCTGATCGGCTGTGAACCCACTGAGATCGATCGCCGGCTGACCATTCAGGTCAGTAGAGATGGCACCGCAATGGCTATTCGGGTCTGTGACGTTATAGCAAGGGGTAGATGCAGCGTTGAGACCACTATCGAAACGCCAGTTAAAGCCAATCCACGGGCCACGCTTTCCAGGTACCTGGTATTGAATGTGCGTCGTCTCGTTGAACTTCTCATCATGATCAATTCTGAATGGATAGCCGCTTTGCCCCACCGTGGCGCCGGCGCCGGCGCTTTGGGGCGGGAAGAAGCGGGCGGCCACCGATGACATGGTTACAAAAGCCGAGAAGTTGTGATACCGGGGCAAATCCGCGCGCAGCACGAATCCTGGCGTCTTTGAGTTGTGCCAATCGATGGGAAAAAAGATGGGCGTGTTGCCAAGGATGGAAAAGTCGAAGGCGCTGTGGGTGTACTTCCAGATGTAATCGCCGCTCACGACAAAGTTTGATCCGAAGGCCTGCTGAAAGCCAGCGTGAAATTCGTTACGAAAGCCTGGCTGCACAGTTGTGGATACCCCAGGCGTGCAGTTGAGGAGTGGCGAAAGAACATCGCTCCCACAACCTTGGCTGGATAGCACCAGGTTTTCGTTGAACGGAGTTTCCAGCGTCCGGGCGTAGGACACACGGAGCACGGTATTTGTTCGCTTGACATTATAGGCCGCCGCCAAACGAGGTTGCGCCTGACGGGCAACCGCCAGGCCGTTATACAAATCGCCACGAATACCAACGTTGAAGATCCAGTCGCCAGCTTTGATCTGGTCTTGGATATACATTGCCAGTTCCTTGATATCCGTATGGCCGAAGTAGGGGTACGCGGAACCGCCGCGAGTTAGGTCATATGGCAGCAACACCGGATTGAATGGGGTAGCGCTCACATTGGGGTTTGAACCGTCATTGGGCTGCAATCCCGCTGCGACACACTGAGACGGGCCGGTGAATCCACCGACAGGATTCCCGCTTACATCGACGCAGGGTGAGTTAAAGGTGGAATTGATGATGCTGATCGGATCGTGCTCGCGCAAGAAGGTATGCTGGTAGACCGCTCCTGCCTTGATATTGTTAATTCCCTTCTGCAGCGTGTAGTCGGTGCGCAGGCCGGCGTTGGTGAGAGTACGGTACTGGCTGATCGTCTGGCTTTGTATCGGCCCAAGATCCGCAAAGGGGTTCGCACTCGGATAGTAATTAAACGCGTCTTTGCGGATATAAGCGCCGAAATTGAACACAGCTTTCGTGCCGACTAGGCGTGTGTATAAAGGTGCGATGTCAAAGGTCTCGATCTTGGCGTGCTGGTCAGTGTTGCCGACGTCACCGATTACCGGGTTCGCACCCGCGCCTCCACTGATCACATTTTGCACGTTCAGATTGTCGTAGCTATTCGGTGTCTGGAACCAGGAGCGAGTGTAATTCAGATTCACGTGAATCGAATCAGTTGGAGTAAGGTTGCGATCGACGCGGTCGAAGACATTTTGCTCATTTCCTTTGTCATGAAAGACCTGGAATTCGGGTGGATCAAGGAATCGTCCAGAATTTAATCCATCGATCTCAAAGAAATTGCCCCAGTTCTCGCCTCCATACCCAAGATCAAATCCTCCTGTGGCGGAGCCAAAGCTTCCGTACGAACCGGTAATGCTGCCGTGTGGGGTGGTCGAGCCTTGTCCGGACCGTGTAGTGACGTTGATGATGAGGCTCGTTTTGCCGCCGTATTCAGCGGGCGGCGCACCGGGAATAGCCTCAATCGACTGAATGGCGTTGGAGGGAATCTGGTTGGAGAAAACTTTGCTTTGCTGATCGGTGATCGGCTGACCATCAACTGAGAACGAATTGGAGGCATGGTCGCCAAGACCGTGGAACAGGCCGTTTGAATCCGCTGCGACACCAGGCGAAGCCAAGGTGACGAGGGAGCTAAGCGAAGAAGACTGGCTCTCAAGGGGAAGCTTATCGAACAATCCGCGGTCCACAGGGGTGGTGAAAACCGCACTTTTCTGCATGAGATCGTTACCCTCCACCGTTACTGTCGTTGCCGCTCCCTCCACCTTCAGCGCGATCTTAAGATTCACCGGGATTGTCGAGCTTACGTCAGCGTCGTCTGCAACTGAGCTGAATCCAGCGGCAGCGGCTGTCAGATGATAGGTGTTAAAGGGCAGGTTGATGAACTGAAAGCGTCCTGAACTGTCCGTGGTGGCGCTTCGCAGAAGTCCGCTAACCGGATTCTGGATCGTAACCGTGGCTCCAGGAATGACTGCACCGGATGGATCCGTTACGGCGCCAGTGACGCTTCCGGAGTTGGACTGGGCATAGAGCGTTGAAAATGCAGCTGAAAATAGAAAAACGAACAAGAAAAAGAAAATGCTGCGCGTATATGTGCGCATGGTAGGGCCTCCTGAAGTTCACTGATTTTTGAGTTAGCACTGCCTAGGAAAGAGCAGTCTGATCGGGCGGAGGCCGGGTGAAGAGAGAAAATACAGAGAAGAGTCTGGGACGAATCGGCTGAAGGGCAGTCGAAATCCTCGCCACGATCCGGACCGTATGCGGCAAAGATTGCGGAATGGGCGGTTGAACGACTACGTGGGCGGTATGGCAAAGCGCGCAATCGGACTGAACCGCTTGACCGTCAGCGTGCGCATGCCCAACTTGCACGACCCCGCTAAAGACAATGAGGGCACAGCATAGGAAGCCGAGCACTGCCCACAGCGAATGACGTGTTCTGGGATTGAGGCTACGCCCTAGCATAAGAGCCTCCATGGATCCTGTGTTTTTGAATTCGACGTTGCTTTAAGCGAAAGCAATGTCCACAGGCGGAGGCCGGGTGAAGAGAGAAAACACCGAGAAGAATTTGGGATGAATCGGCTGCAGAACAGCCGGTATCGTCGCCACGATCCAGACCGTGCGCGGCAAAGGTTGCGGAATGGATGGTTGAACGACTACGTGGGCAGTATGGCAAAGCGCACAATCGGACTGAACAGTTTGACCGTCAGCGTGGGTATGCCCAACCTGCACGATGCCCGCAAAAACAAGCAGGGCACAGCAGAAGAAGCCGAGCGCCACCCACAGCCTATGAGTTATTTTTGGATTGAGGCTGCAGCTGAGCATCCTTGCGATTATAACCTACAAGGTTTGTAGGAAGGCAACTTTACGGCAAGAGAGGATGAGGTGCGAACAGCGATTCTCCTCGTTCCCCTTCATCGAGTCCCTCCCCCGAAAGAATCGATGAAAGAGTTCTAAGAGAATCGCCGCCTGTTGAAGAGCATACTGATTCCGGCAGAATTTGCTACGGTCCTGGGGTAATAAGGAGGAGGGTTGTAGTAACTCAATGTAGTAATGGCGGCTGGCTTTCAGGGCGCTTTCAGGACAAAACCGGATGAGAAAGCCGCTGTCAGTTTCCGTACTCGCGTCGGAGCGGACGGGATTTTCTCGCGCTCTGGGGCCAGCCAAAAGAAAGAATAGTGCGCTGAAATCCTCAAGGAACTATATTGCGGGCTGAGTAACTGCTTTGCCTGGGGGACATCTTGAAAGTCTCGACCCACATCTCTCTTCTGACGATCGCCATTGCGTTCGCCCTCCCTTGTCTGTTGACGGCACAGAACCCCCGGTTATCCGGGGCAGAGCATTGCCTGGCAAAATGCCCAATCACCGTTCACTCCGGGAGAGGGCGCGATTGTAGGCGGCCCCGGCGCAGGCCCGGAGCAGGGCACGCCGATGTACATATGTCGCGCGATGTATCAAGGGAGCATGACTCCGGGAAAGTGGGTTAAAGGAAACCGCAACATTTCCTATGGCGGCCAGGAACACGTCATGAGGCAGTATCAGGTCGCGTATGGCAACGGCTACTGGCGGCGGTTCAACGGCAATGTCAACGGCCTTATCCAGACCGGCACAGAAGCGGACGGCACGCCACTCTATTCCTGTCGCGTTCACTACTACAGCGGATCTACCGGCCCTTCCTTTCCTAATGCTTACACGCCCGATGGGAACATGCCAAACATGCCAAACGTGCCAACTCCGCCGGACATGACTCCGCCGGACATGACTCCGCCAGGCATTAATCCACCAAGCATGCCCAACGTGCCCAACTTCCCTAACCTGCACATGTTCAACATCAGCATGTCTAGCCCGATGGGCATCTCTACAGCGGACTACGGCTCCGACCTTGGCTATCAGCCGGGCAAGATCGTCAACGGAAACTGCAACTTTCCCTTGGGGGGACGGGAGATCGTACAGCCGCCTCCCTTTCAGGCGTTGTATCCCGGAGATTTCCTGCTACGCGGCCGTAGGAAGGGCTGCGTGTTCTCAGTTGGTCCAGAAAATCCGTTAGGCCATCTGCAGATGCACCGTGGAAGTTACATCTCCACCGGAATCCTGTCAGGGATAGACGCGATTGCGCTTTCCTTTTGTTCCAGGCGAAGCTCGCAGAGAGCTCCGATGAGGCTGCCGGCCCACCAGTAAATGTTGTGTTCCTTCACCGATGTGCGCATGCGCCGCATGCGTCCGATCATTTCACCGACGTCCATCTGGAGTGCGCGGGCAATTGCCTCGCCGGTGGACTTGACATCGTAGGGATTGACAATGATGGCGTCATACAATTCCCGCGCAGCCCCGGTAAACCGGCTCAGGATCAATATACCTCGCTCATCCTGACGCGCAGCGACGTATTCCTTGGCTACCAGATTCATCCCGTCATGGAGTGACGTGACCATGCACAGATGGGCAATGCGGTAGTAGCGCTGTACCTCCTGCCGGTTATGCTGACGAAACTGAAAAACGATCGGTCTCCACTTGCCGCGTTTGAAACGTGCATTGATCCGGTTGGCCTCGGCCTCCACTTCAGCCTGGAAGTCAGCGTACCGCTTAATGCGGCTGCGGGTGGGCGCCCCCAGCTGGATGAAAGTGAACTTCCCCTGGTAGCTGGGATATCTCTCCAGGAAAGACTCGACGGCCTGAAAGCGCTCGATGATGCCCTTGGTGTAATCCACACGATCGACGCCCACACCAATGAATACCGCCTCGATGCCCAGTTCCCGGATCAGCGCACTGCGCTCCTCAGCCGCATCGATTCCCCCTGGAATATCGGGAGTCTCGCCGGAGAATTCGACACTAATCGGGAACGGAAGCACAGAAGACTGGTGATCGTTCCGCTTGACGGAGAAGTGCTCCCAATCCACCCGGGCTTCGAGTACGCGATCTACGGTATTCAGGAAGTTAATGCAGTGAGCCCGAACATGGAACCCGATCAGATCCGCGCCGAGCAGGCCATCCAACAGTTCACGCTGCCATGGGCAGATTTCAAAGGACTCGGGATTGGGCCAGGGAATGTGCCAGAAAATCGCAATCCTCGCGTGGGGCAGGCGATCTTTCACCATGCGCGGCAGCAGAGCGAAATGATAGTCCTGGATCAGCACCACTGGATGTGCCTCACCCGCCATTTCTTCCACTAGAGTTTCGGCAAACTTCTGATTGACGTTATAGTAGTGCTCCCAATCTGACGCGCGAAAAATAGGACGCGTGTGGGCAATGTGGCAGAGCGGCCACAGGCCCTCATTGGCAAAACCGTAGTAGTAGCCTTCTTCCTCTTCTGCGCTCAGCCAGACCCGACGAAGGCTGTAGCGCGGATCCTCGGGCGGAACCTGCAACCTGTCATGGCTGTCCACAGTCTCCGCATCCGCATCGCCGCTGCCGTGAGCCACCCAGGTTCCGTTGCAGGCGCAGAGGATTGGCTCAATTGCCGCCACCAGACCGCTGGCCGGTACGGAGACATCAATGGCATTGTCGCGCCAAGTGTGGACGTACGGCTCGCGATTTGAAACCACAAACAGGCTGCTTCCATCCAATCTGTTGCGGACATGGTCGGCTAGCCGCTGGGCTGTCCACTCGGATTCGTTCGCGTTACGCAACCTCGCTTCGGTCTCGGCCGCCGCGCGCGCCCGCCGCATACTTTCCGCCAAGGGAGCGACCTCGGGGGCCAGGCGCCACAGGAAGTCAAGATCATTTGCGCCCGGTCGAACGGCGTGCAGTCCCGTCCTTAGTTCCCGCATCCACTGCGCCACGCGCGCGATCGGCCCGGTAAGGCTCCAGCGCACAATCAGGATGGTGATTGCGCTGATCACCAGCATCTGGATCGCTATGTGGATAAAGACTCTGCTCCAAATGCGGAAAATCTCGCTGCGGATATACCCAGTGTCGTGCACCACGATGATTCCGCCCGTAACCTCCCTGTTCGCGGCGTACAGTGGGACGCTCGATACGTAAACCCCCTTAAACCCCAGCCGGGTAAATTTACCCTGACTGTGATCGTTAAGGATTGCATCCCTCAGCGGCTGCGAAGTGCCTGGCAGCACGGGACTTAGCCCAGGAGTCACGACCAGCGCGGAGCCGTCGCGGCCGTAGACTCCCATTCCCAGGAGGTGGTCGCGATTGCTGAACCGCCTTACCATTTGTTCGAGTCCGGGACGGTTGCCAGTTTCCAGATACAACTCCGCGGTTCTGGCAAGGCTCTCACCCAGGATTTCGGCCTTGCGTTCGAGGTCGCTGTGCAGGGAATCCTTCTGGGACTGTACTTCATACCAGGACGAAGCTATCGAGACCAGCGTAACGCCGATAATCAACGCGCCAATCAATCGCAAGCTTAGAATGCGCATCGTCTCGTGTGGGCCGACAGACGGAGACCCGTCAAAACTTAGATGAATGAATTGGCTGCGGGGTTGCCTTCCTGGGTTCTGCACCGCGCATCACCCGGGACAGAAACCAGAACCTGAAGCAGCCCTTATTCTACTTGACCTCAAGCCCGCTGGGAGGTTCCTTCGGGGATGAGCTGCGAAACCATCGTTCATTTTTGGGGCAGATTAACGACTGCGGGACTTACCTTGAGCGGCAAAAAACCACGTCTTCATCGCTACACTGTTCTTCGGTCACCGAGTAGGTCGTGAGCGGCAACTCGGTTACGTGCCGTCTAGAAACATGCCGTCTTGCGGCCCCTCCCTTTCGCTCGCGGTCCCAGGTCTTGTATTCGTCGCTGGCCTCGCCGAGTTGGTAAATAGTATTACGCGTCTGAACCACTCCCTTGTCGTTGTCGACGCCTACGATGGGAGAGGTGAAGATAAAGTTTGCGTCCGGGAGATTCGCAGGGCCGAGGATTGTGCCCGTCAGGTGTTTCCCCAGCCGCAACTCCTGGTAACTGTGGGAGACCACGCTGTCCACAACCGCCCAATTCTCAAGGATCACCAATGGTTGCGACATAGTCAGTTTGCCTTGTCCCTTCTACGGCATCTTGTGATCGGATGCCATCGCCAGTGATTACCGTACTAGGTTTGTCCAGATAATCTAGAAGGCAAGTGGAATGCCGAAGGCGTGGACGGAAAACAAAAGGGTTACCCAAATGGGCCGTCAACCCAGAGGAATTTCTTACCCCCTCCGGAGCCAACGTGGTCAACATTTCTGCCAGGGTAGGTTCGATAGGTTCGGTTGAACTGAGCTGCCGGTGATCGCGGCGGATGCTCCGTATTCGGCCCGGCAATTCCGACATTTAGTAGGCCCCCCAGTCCAATCTCCCGCCACTTAGTTGTCACAAATCCTCATCGGCCATCGTTGTAGAGGTGTAGAAGTTATGAGCATGGCCGCCAGCTGGGTCGAAGTAGAGTTCGAGGCGATCTTTCGCGAGCACTACCAGCGCATGGTCCGCGTCACGAGGCGAGTACTGCGCTGCGACTCCGAGGCCGAAGAGGTCTGCACCGAGGTCTTCCTCCGCCTCTATCGCAGCGGCCCCGGCGTGGCGGCGGGCGGACTGGTCGGCGGATGGCTCTATCGCACGGCTACCCGTGCCTCGATCGACGCCCTTCGCGCCAACCAGCGCCACAGTCTCGAAGAGGAATTGGAGGGCGCCAGCTCCGGCCCGAACGAGGACTCGGCCGACGGACCACTCACCCGGCTTCTCCGCGGCGAACGCATTGCCGAAGTGCGCACCGTGCTGACACGGCTCAGGGTTGAGAAGGCGCAAATCCTGCTGTTGCGGTACAGCGGCCTCAGCTATAAGGAGATCGCCGAGGCGATGCAGATCAGCGCCAACTCGGTCGGGACCATGCTGGCGCGAGCGGAAGCGGAATTTTCCACGCTCTATGAACGCCGGCATCAATTTAGCCGGAAGACGTCACAGTTGGAAACGGCGAAGGAGAGACGATGAAGCACAGCGATCTGAACCAGGGAATCCTGCGAGCCTATCTGGACTGCCAACTCGATCCGGAACACGTTTCCGCAGTCGAAGAACACGTCAACAATTGCGCAGCTTGCCAGCGAGAAGTGCGGGTCCTGGGTGAGTATGCGGCCTGCGTGCGTGAGGGCCTTGATCGATTGCCCCAGTTACCCGAGGCCGCCAACGTGGCGATCGCCTGGGCAGCGTTTCAAAGGAAGCGGGAGGATGCGATGGCAAGTGAGCAGAGCAAGTGGACGTTGTGGAAGAAACTTTCGCTTGCCGGCGGCGGCCTCGCCGTCGCTGGGCTGGTGCTGGCATTGACGGTAGCGCCGGTTCGAGCGTGGGCGGAGAGCTTGCTCGCTATCTTCCGCGTGGAACATTTCACGGTGCTTGAGATTAACCCGGACACCTTGAAGAGCAACGGCCCGCAGAACAACCAGATGCTCAATCAAACCGTCGGCCGCATGCTTTCCGACGAGGTCACGGTTACGCAGAAACCACAGAAACCGCAACTCGTGGCGGACGCAGCCGCCGCGTCCAAGCTCGCGGGTTTCCCGGTGCAGCTCCTCAGTGGCGCAACACCGGCGGCCCTGGTCTTCGAGGGCGGAGCAGGGGTGCAAATGAAGCTCGACCAGGATCGCCTGCAGTCCATTCTCGATGAAGCAGGACGCAACGACCTACATATCCCTTCGTCCATCAACGGCGCTACGATCGGCGTGCGCGTGCCGGCTGGCATCATGGCCTTTTACGGCAACTGCGGCGACGCGCCGTCCCGGTTGCTGGGACAGGCGTCCGATAGCGACCACCAGCACCATGTCGTCGTGGGTATCGGTGGTGGCTCCAATAAGTCCCACCAGGAAGCCGATGCTACTTGCGTCGCGCTCATGGAGTTGCCCAGTCCCACCGTGTCTGCTCCCGCGGAGATCGATCCGGCGCAGATCGCGCAAGTCGTGCTGCAGTTCCTCGGCATGAGCGCTAACGACGCGGCTAGCTTCACCCAGACCGTGGACTGGACTTCGACGCTCGTACTTCCCGTAGTCCGCGGCGGTTCGAGCTATGAACAGGTCCATGTCAACGGGAACGAGGGAGCGTTGTTGCGGCCGGCGGGTCCACGGCAATCGGACCGCTTCTCGCTCATGTGGGTGGAGAATGGAATCGTCCATGCGCTGAACGGCACCGGAGACGACACCACCGCGATCAACCTGGCCTCGCAATTGGAGTAGCGGCCCTTTGCCGGAGTACCTTTGGAACGTACATGGCAACACTGACCATCGACGCAGTGGGGTTAAGAAAGACTTACGGAACCCGAACTGCCGTCCGCGATCTGACCCTGCAGGTCAAACGCGGAGAGGCCTTCGGGTTCCTCGGCCCGAACGGCGCCGGTAAGAGCACGTCGATCAAGATGCTGCTTGGGCTGGTCAAACCCACAAGCGGCCGTGCATTGCTGCTTGGCCAGCCTGTGGGCGATCGCGAGGTCCGGGCACGCATCGGCTTTTTGCCCGAGCACTTTCGCTTCTACGACTGGCTCTCCGCCTCTGAGCTGATTCTGTTTCACGGCAGACTTTGCGGCTTGGCTGAAGACGCGCTTCGGCGCAAAGTCCCGCAATTGCTCGAGCGCGTCGGTCTGGGTACACAGTACTCGAAGCCCATCCGCAGTTTCTCCAAGGGCATGATGCAGCGCGTAGGTCTCGCCCAAGCCATCGTCAACGACCCGGAAATTCTTTTTCTCGACGAACCGACTTCCGGACTCGATCCCGCGGGCCGCAAACTGGTCCGCGACCTCATCCGCGAACAGCGCGAGCGTGGAGCAACCGTGTTTCTCAACTCACATCTTCTCGGCGAAGTCGAGCAGAGCTGTGACCGGGTGGCCTTCATCCAGCAGGGCAATGTTATTGGCACACACGAGATGGGAGCATGGCAAGCCGATCAGACAGAGGTCGAGATCAAGGTTGCGCGTGTGGCTCCTTCAACCCTGGAGAGGCTTGAACAGTTTGCGCAGGAGATAAGGCTGGAAGACCAAATGCTGCGGTTGCGCGTCGATGGTGAAGACCGATTGCCCGAGGTGGTCCGATGCCTGGTTGCGAGCGGAGCCGAAGTGTACTCGGTGGTTCCGCATCGTGTAAGCCTTGAGGAACTGTTTTTAAAGACGATGGGACCGGACCCTGGCCTATGAGCGAAAATGCAATCCGCGTACAAGTGCCGACGGACTCTCTGGAAGAGCAAGCGGCCAAGGACAAAGCTGCAATGGGCACTTCCTCCGCCGTTCTACGCGGCCCGGGGGTCTTGCGCACGACGGTTCTGTTGGCGCGCGTCACTTTCCGCGAAGCAGCGCGGCGTAAGATCCTCTGGATCGCTGCCATTGCCGGCGCTTTGTTTCTTGTCCTCTTCTGGACGGGATTACACGCAATGCTGAGGTCCGCTGTGCATCTGCCAGTGATTAGCCGCCGCGAGGGCATCAGCATGATGCTCATGATGGCGCTATACGCCGCGAGCATGTTGACTTCCATGATGGCCGCGCTCACCTCATGCGACACGCTCTCCGGCGAGATCGCCTCCGGAACCATCCACGCGATTGCCACCAAGCCGGTACGGCGCTGGTGTCTCGTGCTCGGTAAATGGACCGNNCTGCTGCTCGAGGGCGGCTGCATGGCACTCAGCTGTTTTGAGGGGCGGTATCTGCTGCCGCATATCGCTGTGGTGCTCAGCCTGCTTTGGTTGCAGGCCGCATTGCTGCTGGGCGCCACCATGGCGTGCAGCACCACCTTCTCCGCCCTGACCAGCGGCGCTATCACGTTGGGGCTTTATGGGTTGGCCTTTGTTGGAGGCTGGATCGAGCAGTTTGGCGCGCTGCGTCACATCAAGACCTGTGTTAACCTCGGCATCATTTCCAGTCTCATCATGCCCAGCGATGCTCTGTGGCGGCGTGCAGCCTTCAAGATTCAGCCGCCCCTGCTGGGAGCCGCCGGCGCTTCGCCCTTCGCCAGCACGCTTGTGCCCAGCAATGCCATGGTGGTTTACGCGGTTCTCTACGCGGTACTGGCCCTTGGGCTCGCGGTGATCCTCTTCGAACGCCGCGATCTGTAGCCCGGATTTCTCACGAGAGTTGAGGAGACTGGCAGGCTACCTCCCGGCGCGCAAGGCTTCTCTGGCCAAACCCACAGAGGCGCTGCGCTACGAATAGCACGACACCGGGTTCTCTATTTGGTTGATTTTGCGTTATTGATTACGCACAATAATCCCCTATGCCCGGCTTGGTCAAGTACGCAATGGAACCGCGCTCGGTAGAGCTTCGTGGACTTCCCGTTCCTGGCATCGGTGAAGAAAGCGGCCAGCAAGCATGCGCCTGAAAGACAAAGTGATCTTAGTGACCGGCTCGACCACTGGCATCGGGGAGGGCATGGTGCGCGTCTTCGCTCGCGAAGGCGCTAAGGTCATGATCCACGGAAGACGGAGAGATGCCGCGCAAAAATTGGTTGCCGAGATTGGGGAACAAGCGTCCTTCGTCATCGGGTCGCTCGAGGATCCGCAGGTCCCTTCAAGGCTCGTCGCGGAAACGATCAATCATTTTGGGAGAATCGATGGTCTGGTAAATAATGCCGCGGCAATTACGCGTGGAAGTATCGAAAACACCGACGCCGAACTATTCGACCGGACGGTCGCCATCGACTTGAAGGCGCCGTTTCTTCTGATTCAATCCGCCATTCCCCATTTCCGGAGACAGGGCACAGGCCGGGTGCTGAACATCGGCTCGATGAACGCGTATTGTGGGGAGCGTAACCAGTTTGTCTATTCGATCTGCAAGGGGGGCTTGATGACCCTGACACGAAACCTCGCAGACGCCTACGGAGCCGAAGGTATCCAGGTCAATCAGCTGAACGTCGGTTGGACTCTAACAGCGAATGAATTCGCATTGAAAATGAAAGAGGGCCTGCCAAAGGACTGGCCCACGAGGGTGTCCAAGACATTTGCCCCCTCAGGCCGGCTGCTATCGCCGGAGGACATCGCCTGGGCTGCGGTGTACTTCCTTTCGGATGAGGCGGCGCTCATCAACGGCGCGATTCTCGATGTGGAGCAATACCCCCTCATTGGGCGAAATCCCGTAAAGGAAAGCCCTGCCGGAACACTTTCTTGAAGCCCAAACTGGCGGCTTTCCCGAAATGCTCCAGGCAACATCGAAGATAAGCCCCGCCTGGTTTGCGACAGGATCCATGCCTATAGCCACCAGGATCATTTCTTCTGTCAGAACCCTTGTCCGCAACCCGGGGATCTCTATTTGTGGGAGGCAATATTCGTTGGTTCCACTAGAATTCCAGGAAACCATTGCACCGCATTATCGTGATAGAGCTTGCGCAAAACCGATACAGGTAAATCGAGACCGGTAACCCTGTGTCCTCCGTAGTCGAAGCTATCATCGGTCGCGAAATACTTCCATTCCCGTGCGTAAGTAACCCTCCACCCGGCCAACTCTTTCGCCACATTCGCATTTGGCGTCATTTCAAAATCCGTTGCATATAGAACCCGGTCTTGATACTTGATCAGAAAATCACGGACTTTCTGTCTTGGCTGCAACATTAAGTATGGAACACGGGCTGCCGTATCCACCGCAAAGTTATGATAGCGGTCGAACCGTCCAGCTATCTCGTCCACGTCCAGTTCCATACTCCCCAGATGCGCGCCGACGACGCGCAGGTTTGGATTCTCTTCTAACATATGATCACGCGCAGCGAGGATAGTTGCCTTCGAAGGCCAACCAGGATGAGCGTACGCGTACTCTCCGGGGTGGCTTCTATAGTATTCATAATCTGGGCTGGAGGGATTCGGCGCCCGCCAGCACGAAGTGGGCTCCGCGAGATGAGCGATGACCGTGCGATGATGAGCCGCAATATCTTCATAGACCGGCTCAAAGACTGGATCATCAGGCATCAAATAATTACCTCTTTTGTCCCTGATCTCCATTCCGATAGTTTTATAGATCTTTACGGCCACAGCGCCTTCCGCGAAATTTTCATTGAGCTGCCGGATAACTCGCTTAGCAAATCCTGGCTCTTCGAAATCGTAGGGACTGAATGTTGTGCATAAGGAAGCATGGCCTGCGCTGCCCAGAACTACACTCTGGGCTTCCTCGAATTGAGGCTGAAATCCCTTGTAGAACGGGTCTCGGTCATCGACCACGAGAATGTCTAAGAAATGCAAACTATATTGAACAGGAAGGCATTTAAAGCCGGGGTCTCCTTAAACACGTGGACATGGGCATCAATTGGATGCATGTCAGCAAAGGATTGCATCGGGTCTCGCTGGGCGTAGGAAATGGACGCTCCCTGTAAGCAGGCTATCAACGCTCCGCTGGCTACGGACACCATTACCAAGCGAAGTATAGGGGCTTTCATCGCGCCTTGCTTGAACCGAAGGTGTGCCC